>CALWBJ010000220.1 GCA_944376035.1 uncultured Clostridia bacterium
ATGAGTTTGAGCAGCAGGTTAAACCCGAATAGGGGAAATCTGCACGCTCAAACTCTTTTTTGATTTTCCCGGTAGCGTTTAGCCGCGCTATCGGGGATTTTTCGGTTGCCGTTCTTTTCATGGTGCGTCCCAATCTTCCGATGGCGATTTTCAAAAAAATCAAAGTCGGAGGACATCATGAAACGTATCTATTTCAAGGATCAACAAGGCAATATTGTATTTGCGGATGTAACGGATGAAGTTGCGGAACAACTCAAAGAAAACAGGCGTGAGCAATGGCGCGGCGATGCCTACGAGGAATATCATACCACGTCGTTGGATGCAATTACGGATTCGGGACACGAATTTGAAGATGTAAACGCCGATATAGAGAGCAGGCTTATTGCAGAAGAGGAAGAAGCGGAGCGGCGTTTTTTGATGCGCAAATTGAGAATGGTCATTCCGCAATTGACGGCTCTTCAAAAAAGTACGTTAAGAAAACTTTTTGTCTTAAATATGACACAAGCGGAAATTGCAAGGGAAGAGGGTGTTTCCGAACAGGCTATATCCGACAGGATATCCCGTATATATAGCCAACTCAGAAAGGTGCTGAAAAAAATTAAAAAAATTTTCAAGAAAAGTACTTGAGGGTATGCCGTTTTTTCTCTATTAGGTGAGAGGGCTATGTTGCAGCCCGAAATCAAGGAGGATTTATGGAATATCTGAATGCCTTGATCGGAAATACGGAGATGTATATTCCGGTCAATGAAAAATTGGGTTCGTCGATGTTGCTTGCCCATAAGCGCCTAAACTACAAAAAGCACATCGCCCGTATGCGCCACGCATACGAAGGCACTATCGAATCGGAGAGGGTAGAGGCAAGCGCAGACTTTTTTTATGTATTGGAAGATGTGTTGGACGAGCAAGGTTAGGTCTTTTTATTACTATAATTGCAGGGTTAACTAATGCGATTTTAGACACAGTATTCATAGTAGGTCTCCGTTGGGGGTTAAGCGGCGCGGCGATTGCAACTGCTATCGGGCAATGTGTTGGAGGTGTTTTACCTGTAATTTATTTTTCAAGAAAAAACAGTAGTTTGTTAAGACTAGGCAGAATGTATTTTTGCGCAAAAGAATTATTTCAGGTTTGTGTAAACGGCTCTTCGGAAATGTTGAGCAATATTTCTACGTCTATTGTGAGTGTGTTATTTAATCTTCAATTACTGAAATATATCGGCGAGGATGGCATTGCGGCGTATGGCGTCTTAATGTATGTAGGCATGATTTTTAATGCAACATTCATCGGCTATTCGGTTGGTGTTGCTCCCGTTATAAGTTATCATTACGGGGCAATAAACACTGATGAACTAAAAAGTCTGAAAAAGAAATGTCTTTTACTAATCAGTGCTTTTTCGATTGCAATGTTTGTTACATCATTGTTATCGACAAATTTTCTTGCGTTTGCATTTGTCGGATACGATAAAACTCTTGTTAAACTGACCGCACACGCGTTTTTAATTTATGCGCCCTCCTTTCTTTTTTTCGGCTTTACAATTTTTATTTCGTCATTTTTTACTGCGCTGAATGACGGGCCGGTTTCGGCGGCAATTTCTTTTGCGAGAACACTTGTTTTTCAGATTGCGACATTGCTTTTGTTGCCTATAATTTTAGGTATGGACGGAATTTGGTGGTCTTTTGTTGCGGCAGAGGTGTTGGCGCTCGCAGTATCGTTTTATTTTTTACAAATATTTAAAAAGAAGTATAAATATTGAAACGGGCAAAATGTAATTAAAATTTCAAAAATTAAAAAAAGAAGATTTTATGTAGTATAAAACCGATACGCAGAAGGCCTTTCGGCATAGAGCGGAAGAAAGCGGTTATTTTACAAACGCTAAAAAGATATTGCCCGAAAAACACAGATTATTTCTTGCAATAAAAACAAGGGAAAAAATATTATTGATATAGACAATTAGTAAAAAAGGATTATTTAATTGTTATTTGACACATTTTGCGATAAAAAATGAAATTGATGGAAAAGAGATATAGAAAAATCAGCGAGTGGAAAACTGTTTTATGTAAAACTATATTAAAACCATATTATATTTTAATTTTAATAATATGTAGTTGATATTATATGACGTAATAGATAAATTAAAAAACAATATCTGTAAAATTATATTTTTATAATTTTTCAATATTTATGTTTAAAATTTTTCAGGTAAATTAGATATTTGATTTAAAATCAAAAATATGGTAAATTAAAAATGAAGAAGCGGCTTTGTTGATTGAAGATGCAGACATTACTTTGACAGAAACCGTTAACAAGCTCAGTTTTTTATTAAACCTACCGGAAAACGTATTTCATTATTTGAAAAGAATATGGTTATGGTTAAAGGCTTTTTTATGATTAAACCTTACATTCACGCTGAATCAAAGAAAACGGTCTATAAAAGTTAATTAAACTGAAAATATTTTTATAATAGTTTTAATGGCGTTTTAAAAAGTAATAATGGATAATAATTCATAATATAAAGTTTTTAATCCATAGAATAAATTTTTCTCCAATATGCTTTAATTTGTATTAGAAAATTAAAACATATCAGTTTAAGTATGATTTCTAAAATGCCTTTGTTTTATATAATTTTTTTGTGAAAAAATTCCGGATTTACGCTTAAAGGAATATAAACTCGATATAAATAAAATTTTTACGGGGGTTTGTTATGGATATTTTGATTTTTTCGGGTCAGAGCAATATGCAAGGGTCTACAGGAGAGAAATGTTTGCTTCCTCCCATAGAAAACTGTTTTGAATATAAATATCTGAATGATTCTCTTGTTCCGCTTGTCAGTCCTGTCGGCGAAGATATCGGAGAAAAGGTTTTATGTGTGTCAGCGCTCGGGAACGGTTCGCTTGTACCGTATTTTTGTGCCGAATATACAAAATCCGGAAGGAGCGCTGTTGCTGTACATGTTGCTAAGGGCGATACTAAAATTTCAGAATGGCAAAAAGGTACTTTAAGATTTGATGCCGCTATGAAAAAAATACAATCCGCTATAAAGAAAACGAAACAGAGTTATTCTGTTGAGAAGATTTTTTTTATCTGGCTTCAAGGCGAATCGGATGCGATAAATTTTACCGGAACGGAAGAATATCTTCAAAGTCTGTTAAAATTCAAAAACGATTTAAAATATGAAATTCCGATAGACAGATTTGCAATTATAATGCAAGGATATTTTGCCGCATATGCAAGTTGGGTTAAAGGTAGTTTTGAAGAAAAACTTGCTTCTGATGAAAGCATAATGAGAGCATTTGACATTGCAGAGAAAAAAGATAAGGATTTTATAGTTCTTACACGTATATGTAAAACTTTGTCGGTGAATAAACATTATCTTAATCCCAAAGAATACGGTCCCCACTATAACAATAAGGGTATGGAAATTATAGGCTCTGCCGCGGCCGCGGCGTTACTTGCCAAAATTCAATAATTTAACAAACCTTTATCAACATCTTAATATGATATGATAAATTCTTAAAATTTAAAAAATTTACCAATACGCAATAAGTTTCCTATAATAAAATAAGTTAAATTTGCATAGATAATTTGTATATTTTTATAAGAAATCAACTTAATTTGTTCAAAAAATTTTATTTCTATAATATTATATTTCTAGAAATAATTTACATATTTAAAATAATCGGAAGAAAATTGTTTTTTAGGTGGAAACAGTTAGTTTTTATAATATGCAACCTGTTTCATAAATGAATGCGGCGATTTTTTCTGTTTCATTATAATAATTTATCTTAAAAAGTTAAATACAACAAAAGCAAAAGATAATACATACAATGGAGTATGTTAAATAAAGCCTATATAAATCTCGGTACTTTAAGAGAAAACGCCATTAAAGTCAGAGCAATTCTCGACCAAGGTAATATGGCGGTTAAAAATAAATTTTTGCCGCAAGATGATTTTTCCGTTTCCGGTTCCGACATTAAGGTTAAAACAAAATTTTGTGCCGTAGTCAAAGCGGATGCTTACGGTCATGGGGCGTCGGTGTGCGCGTCTGCGTTGTATGATATAGTGGATTGTTTTGCCGTTGCTATTGCGGAAGAAGGTATAGAGTTAAGGCTTAGCGGAATAGACAAAGAAATTTTAGTTCTTACGGCACCTTTTCCCGAAGACTTGGAAAGGGCTGTTTTTTACGGACTTACATTGACGGTCTGTTCGGCAGAACAGTTGAGCGCCGTATCAGAAGAGGCTCAAAGACAGGGCAAAAAGGCGCGTGTTCATATTAAATACGATACGGGTATGTGCAGGCAAGGCGTTAAGTCCCTTAAAACGCTAAAAGAAATTATGGAAATTTCCGTAAACGACAAATATGTTACGGTTACCGGAATTTATTCACATTTTGCAAAGCCTGAGGATGAGGTAAGCAGAAAAAACGCGCATGATAAATTTTTGCTTGCAATTAAACTCGTTAAAGGTTATAATAGTAAAATAACTGCGCATATTTCGGCAAGCGGAGGCTTTATCGCCGGCGAATATTTCGATATGGTCAGAATAGGAATACTTCTTTACGGTTATAAGCCTTATCCTACTAACCGTATAGATGTAAAACCCGTTATGAGTATTTATGCTCCGGTTATGGATGTACAGAATTGGGAAGAAGGTCAGCCTGCCCTTTATGGGGACGTCCCCGTAAGAAAAAGCGGAGACTATGCTCTTATCCGCTACGGATATGCAGACGGTTTGCCGCGTAAGAATATTAACGGACAGCATAATAACCGTTGTATGGATATTACCGCGGTGGAAAATCGTTTTGTTAAAGACGGCTGGTGCGAGGTTTTGGGTAACGCAGAATTTTTGGCTGAAAGTTACGGCACCATCAGTTACGAAATTCTTACCAAAGCGGCAATGCGCGCTGAAAAGATTTATATCAGGTAATTTTTTACAGGTTTAATAAATTAAACAATATTTAGGTTAAATAATTTTATTACTCATACAGAGTGAATATTGCGAATATTGGTCTGAATAATTATAAAAAATCAAATTCATAAAAAATAATTTTAACCGTTAATATAAAGCCGTCGTTTATTGCAAATTTTGTCTGATAATAACGGTAAAAATAATTATTGGTTAGAAAAATCATTTCAACATAAGGAAAACTAACACACAATGATGTATTATGTAAAACAATCGCTTTTTGCATTTGTCTATTTATTATTCATGATGATAATCGCTTTCGGTATACTTTGCATAGGTATTCCGTGGCTGGAAATTACCCTGTGCATTCTTAATATAGGCTTTTATATCGGAATCATGGCGGTAACTTTCTATAAAGAGGGTGAAAGTTCCATGAGAGTGCTGCATGCCAACGATATAGAGCGAGAGCAGATTATAAAGACAGGTGAGGACAGGCCTTTAAAAATACATGAAGAATATAAGGCCTGGAAAGGTTACGTAATAGGACTGATAATTTGTATACCTTTGATATTGTGTATAATAATACACACCGTAATAACGATTGTTTCTAACGGAACTATGTTGGGCGGAGGCGCGGTTGCAGGATTTATATATCTTGCATTCTATGCGCCTATAAGCGTGATAATCGGCGAGGCGAATTTCTGGGGATATTATATTTTGTTGTATGCGGTTCCTTTGATAAGCGTTACGTCCGGACTTTTTTATAATATGGGAGCAAAAAAGATTCAGAGACAGTACGAAAGAATTGCCGAGAAACAGCGCCAGATTTACGGTGGCAAAAGTTGAGGATAGTAGGCGGTAAATACCGCGGTCGGACGCTTAATGAATTTTCGGGTCAGAATATACGTCCTACGGCGGATAAAGTCAGAGAAAGTCTTTTTAATATCATACAGTTTTCCGTTAGCGGGTGCAGTTTTTTGGATCTGTATTGCGGAACGGGCGCTATGGGTATAGAAGCGCTGTCGCGTGGCGCCGGACATGTTGTTTTCAACGACAACTCGAAAGACAGCATAAATCTGCTAAGAAAAAATCTTGAAAAACTTAAAATAACAGAAGGCTATAAAATTTCTTTTTCGGACGCGCTTAATTACATTGAAAAATCTGCCGATAATTTCGATTTTATTTATATTGATCCGCCGTATCGATTGGGCGTAGGCGTTAAAGCCGTAGAAAATTCGGCAAGGATATTAAAAGACGGCGGCATGATTATTCTCGAAGATGAAAAACCGTTCGTAGAAGACTGCGAAGGATTAAAAGTTGTCGATGAGAGAAAATATGGCAGAGTTTTTCTTACTTTTTTCAAAAAGGAGCGTGGGTAATATGAAAACTTGCGTATTTGCGGGAACTTTTGATCCCGTTACAATAGGTCATACGGAAGTAATTGAACGTTGTCTTAAACTCTTCGACAAGGTGAATATTGTAATTGCGGATAATCCGGATAAAACACCGTTTTTTTCGACGGAAGACAGGATAAAATTTCTTTCGGCAACTTATAAGAACTGCCCGAAAGTAGAAATTTCCGTTTGCAGCGGACTGCTTGTGGATTACATGAAAAAGAACGGATTGACAGTTAATGTTCGCGGAATAAGAAATGCGGAAGATTATAAATACGAAAATGTCATGACCTGCTTTAACTCGGAAATGTATGAAGACCTGATTACGGTATATATTCCCACTCCATTGTCAATTTCGCACGTCAGTTCTTCGTCCATAAGAAAAATAATAGCCATCGGAGCGGATTTTTCCGCATATGTTCCGAAAACCGCATATCCTCTTATGGTGGAAAGTATAAATAAACGAAAATAAAATATTGCTTAAAACAGGAAATTCCTGCAAGTTTTATATAAACCTTTTATAATAATCGAAAAATTTAACCGCATTAAAGAAAAACTGCCGATAATAAAAGTCCCGATAAAAAACCGAAAGCCGCAGACAAAATTTTCGAAAGTAAGAAAAGTGCGGTTTTTATTTTTGCTTTTTTAAGATAAGCAACCGATTGCATAATTACCGAAAGTCCTCCGAACGAACACATGGCAGCGGCAATCGGCAGAGTAAATAAGGAGATTTTTTCCTGAGCCAAAATTTTGAGTCCCCTTGTACATTCAAAAAATCCGTAACATGTTGCATTTCCTTTTGCTTCACTTGAAAATATCTGCGAGAGAATATTTGAAAAAGGAGTAAGGACATTCAGTGAGGACAGAATTTCAGTCAGCAAATAGAATATGGTTATAAGTCCGCCTACTACAAGAACCGATATTACTGCCGAATAGACGCTTTCGTACAAAACGTTGTCGGTATTTTTTGCGGCGGGGGCAATTTTTTCGGAAGGTTGTTCTTTTCTTTTATAAAATGAAAATATAACGCCGACGAGTATTGCGCTTACTACGTTTGAAATAAAAAGCAATAATCCGAACAAGGGGCTTTTGAACATCAGATTTCCTACACTCGCTATAAGGAACATAGGCGAAGAGGTAGAACAGAAAGCCGCCGCTCTTACGCTTTCGGAGTCCGAAATCAGTCCGTTTAATTTCATGTCGCTTACCATTTTAGCGCCTACCGGATATCCCGAGATTAAACTCATAAAGAAAGCGTATCCGGTTATTCCGCCGCAGTTAAAAAGTCTTTTGGTTATAGGCGCGGCAGCAGTTCCGATTTTATCCGTAACGCCCAAAGAACTAAGAACTGCCGTAATGAAAAAATAGGGAAAAAGAGCGGGCAGTACGCACGCTATCCAAAGCCTTAATCCTTCGGTCACCGCATAAGAATAGCCTTTGCCGAACGCGAGCAGTATCGATAAAGCAATCAGTAAAATAAAAA
>CALWBJ010000221.1 GCA_944376035.1 uncultured Clostridia bacterium
GATATAGCGACGTTGATATAAGTTGTTATGAAGATACATATTTAATAACAATATCTAAAAACGAAGGAGTTTCTCAGGATGCACTCGCAAAAATTATAAGCGTGCACAAAAGCAATGTGGCGAGGCACATGTCATCGCTTGAAGCGAAAGGGTATATAGAGCGCCGACCGGACGTAAATGACAGGAGAAGTCTTTTGGTATATCCTACCGAAAAGGCTGAAAAGGCGATTGTGGAAATCAATGCCGCCTTTGCGGGGTGGAACAGACTGCTTTTGGAAGAGTTTGACGAAAAAGAAAAAGAGCAGATATCGGCATATCTTGAAAGGCTTGCCGCGCGTGCTGAAAAAATAGTGGCAGAAGGAGAAAATAAGTGAAAAAGAAATTAAGTTCGTACGTTTCGGTATATAAGGGACGTGTCGCGGCAGGCGTTGTTATAAAAATATTAGGAACGGTTGCGGAACTTCTGTTGCCTCTCATAATGGCGTATATGATAGACGATGTTGCGCCGCAGAAAAACGTAACATACATTATACTTCTCGGTGCGGCGATGCTGGTTTTTGCGCTTATAGCATGGGGAGGTAACGTTGCGGCAAACCGTATGGCGTCGAAGGTCGCGAGGAACGTAACGGAAAACATCAGAAACGATTTATTTGCCAAGTCAATGAATATTTCCTGCTCGCAGATAGACAGCGTGACCTTGCCGTCCATGGTATCCAGGCTTTCGTCGGATACTTATAACGTTCATAACATGATAGGTATGGTTCAGAGAATGGGAATAAGGGCGCCGATAATGCTTATAGGCGGAGTTGCGCTTACTTTTCTTGTAGAGCCCGTGCTTGCTTTGGTGTTGCTTGCCACAGTGCCGCTTCTTACCGTAATAGTGATTATTATTTCCTCAAAGGGTATAGTGCTGTATACGGGATTACAAAAAGCGGTTGACGTGATGGTGAGAAAGGTCAGGGACGATTATACGGGTATAAGAGTTATTAAAGCGCTTTCCACTGCGGACAGAGAAAGCGAGGATTTTGCAAGAATAAACGATAATGTGGTCGCGAAAGATACAAAAGCGGGTGTGATAATGGGACTCACTAATCCGCTTTTAAATATGCTTTTAAATCTTGCGATGACGGCGGTTATCATTGTCGGCGCATACCGAGTTGCGAGCGGATACGGCAAAGTCGGGCAGATAATTGCGTTTACTTCGTATTTTACCATAATTCTCAACGCGGTTATAGCGGTCAGCAGAATATTTGTGAATATTTCCAAGGGTAACGCTTCGTCAAAGCGTATTATGGAAATACTTAACCTGCCGGAAGATCTTATCAAATTGCAACTTGAAGAGGAAGTTGCGGAGCAAGAAAAAGCAGAAGAATATCTTAGTTTTGAGCACGTTAATTTCGGCTATAAAGAGGGGAGTGTTACGCTTACCGATATAAATTTTTCTATAAAAAAAGGTCAGTCTTTGGGCATTATAGGCGCAACGGGCAGCGGGAAAAGTACGATTGTATCGCTATTGCTGAGGTTTTACGTCCCTGACAGCGGTAAAATAGTTCTTGACGGTAAGGATATAAGAGAATACGACGATAAAACTTTGCGTAAAAAACTGGGCGTTGTACTTCAAAGTGATTTTCTTATGACATCATCGGTAAAAAACAATATAGTTTTCGGCAGAGACGATATTGACGTCGGCGCGGTAAAAAAAGCGGCGGCTTTTGCCGAGGCGGACGGTTTTATTTCCGAAAAAGAAGAGGGATATGACCATTTACTTACCGCGCGCGGCAGTAATTTCAGCGGCGGACAGAAACAGCGTCTTCTTATCGCCCGCGCGCTTGCAGGTCAGCCCGATATACTTATACTCGACGATTCTTCGAGCGCGCTAGACTATAAAACCGATGCGCGGCTCAGAAAATCGCTCGTTGAAAATTTCAAAAATACTACAATTGTCCTTATAGCACAGCGTATAAGTTCCGTGAGGTTTGCCGATAAGATTTTAGTATTGAAAGACGGCAGACAAGTAGGATTCGGTTCGGACGAACAACTTATGAAATCCTGCGACGAATATGTGCGCATGTATCGCACTCAGAGCGATGAAGGGGGTGATTTCGATGACTGACAAATCTAATGCGGAAATGAAAAAACCTTTCAAAAAGGACGTGGTTATAAGACTTGCCGGATATTTTATGCGTTACAAGGTAAGCGTCGTAATCTGTTTTGTGTTAATGATAGTAAGTAACGCTCTCGCTCTTATCGGTCCTTATCTTGCAGGCCGCGCCATTAACGCAATCGACAGTCCGGGAGGGGTGGACTTTTATGCCGTCTTTACATACTGCGCGCTTATGGCGGTGTTTTATGTTTGTTCGTCGGTGCTTTCCTATGTTTTGTCGGTGATGCTGATAAAACTAAGTCAGAAAATTATAAGAAGTATGAGACAGGACGTTTTCGATAAAATACTCTCTCTTCCCGTAGGATATCTTGACAGAATGCAGGCGGGCGACCTTATAAACAGAATTTCATACGATATAGACACAATCAACGCTTCGCTTTCAAACGATATTTTACAGGCGGCTTCGGGAATTATCACCGTTATAGGCGCGTTTATAGGGATGCTGCTCATTTCTCCCGGTCTTTTATGCGCATTTATTGTAACAATACCGCTTTCGGTAATAATCACCGTAAAGCGCAGCCGCTCTGTGAGACCGCTGTTTCGAAAACGCTCTCAGTCTCTGGCAAAACTTAACGGTTATTCGGAAGAAATGCTTTCGGGCGTGAAGACGATTAAGGCTTACGGCAGACAAGAGGTAATGATAGGAAATTTCTCTCAACGCAATAAAGATGCCGTCGACGCCTTTTATAACGCTGATTATTACGGAAGTCTGATAGGTCCCTCTGTAAACCTTGTAAACAACCTCGGAACGGTTCTTATAAGCACGGTAGGCGCGCTTATGTATATCTCGGGCGCAATCCTGATAGGTGATATTTCTTCGTTTTTACTATACGCAAAACGTTTTTCGGGACCGATAAACGAGTATGCGAATATTATGGGTGAAATACAGTCCGCACTTGCCGCGGGAGAGAGGGTTTTCAGACTTCTGGACGCGCAGTCGGAGAAAGATTTTGAAAATGCCGTCGCACTCGGCATGCCCGAGGGAAAAGTTGAATTTTCTTCGGTAAATTTCGGTTATACCGCTGATAAAAGAATTCTTCACGACATAAACTTTACTGCGGAAAGCGGAGAATGCGTAGCAATAGTCGGTCCGACGGGAGGCGGGAAAACTTCAATAGTAAACCTGCTAATGCGTTTTTATGACCCCGATGAAGGCGAGATAAAAATAGACGGGGTAAATATAAACCGGTTTACAAGGAGCAGTCTGAGAGCGGCATTCTGTATGGTACTGCAAGATACCTGGCTTTTCGAGGGCACTATCTATGAAAATATAGCCTACGGCAAGCGCGGCGCAACTAAACAGGAAGTCGAGAACGCCGCCGACGCGGCGCATATAGGGGACTTTATACGCTCTCTGCCAGACGGATTTGACACTTTACTTACCGACGGAGGAGTAAACCTTTCAAAAGGGCAAAGACAACTTCTTACGGTTGCCAGGGCAATGCTTTCGCCTGCGAAAATGCTTATTCTCGACGAGGCGACTTCAAACGTCGATACGGCAACAGAACTGCTTATAAGAGACGCTATGAACCAACTGATGAAAGGAAAGACGGGTTTTGTAATCGCTCACAGACTTTCGACAATAAAGAACGCGGACGTCATTCTTGTGGTAAGAAACGGGGCGATAATAGAGAGAGGAAAACACGAAGAACTGATAGCAAAAGACGGATTCTACAACTCCATTTACAAAGCGCAGTTTGAATAAAATTATTTTGTATAAACTATTTTTATAAAACAATTTAACTTATTATATAGTTTATATAACTTATATAGTTTTACAAAATTTGCGTTCTGTTGTAGTTATTTGTAGTTATTTGATAATGTAAAACAAAAAACTTAAATAAAAAATTCCCGCAAGAACATTTTTGTTCTTGCGGGAACGACCTGGCGGAGCGGTGGTAACCTAAAATGAATATTATTATGTAATTAACATTTAAGATTTGCAAACGGCAATCTCTTATGCCGCGACTTAAATTCATTAATTAAAACTGTTTCCATTTCTGTAGGACTATCCCATGGTAAAAACCACATTTCCAAATCTTTGAAATTTTGTATTTGTGCTATAAGTCTCCCACCCCAAGCAGCAATAGGCTTACCGTTCCAAAAGTCAATATGTTCTTGCATACGCTTTTGAATGGTTCTATCCGTTTTCCCTATGTACAAAATTTCTGCGCCGTCTACCCAATTATCTTTCAATGTTTCCAACGAAACAGTAGGGTCTTTCCCCTTAAATCGTCCGGCTTTGCTGGTTTTTTCAAAATGAATTTCTTGAAAACTATTCGGTAGCACAATAATATAAACACCTTTTTGGTAAACACCACACGGCTTCCATAACTCACCTATACAGGAAGTCGATTTATCTATCGTTACATCATATTTTTTGTACAATTCAGCCTCTATTTCGGCTATCGTTCCGCCATATTCAAAGTCTTTATCTAAAAATGTTTTCATAAGATTATATTCCTCTTCAAAATAAAAATCGTCATACGAATTTAACATATATCGTAATATTATTT
>CALWBJ010000222.1 GCA_944376035.1 uncultured Clostridia bacterium
TGGGCCGCCGGAGGACGAGGACGGAGACTGGATTTACAATGATTTTGTCGTGTATCACCCGCCGTTCTTTGAGTATCTTCTCATGAAGCGTCTGGTAGTGGATGATAAAATGCCGTTCCCTGTGTCAACTTTTAACCGTACATACAAGTATGCTGCATCTGGATTTTTTCCGTGTCGAGAAACAAAGTCCAAACTAATACGGGCACTCCAAGAGCTGCCGGACTTTGCAGACCAGGACTTTGCAAGCTCATTTTATGAAGGAATTGATTGAGGAGGAATCATCATGGAAATTAACATTACCAAGATTGTCGAGGACAAACTTGCTCAGATGGAGCAGGATGGAGTTATCCAAAAGGCGATTGAAGACGGCATTGAGAAAAGCATTTTAAGTGCCGTAACGTCTGCCGTTACCGGGTACCAGTTCAAGCGAGAAATCGAAAAACAGGTTGAGGACGCAGTTGGTGGAATTGCCGGAAAATGCGGATTGTCCAGCTATAACGGCTTTATTGCGCAGAAAGCAGCAGAGATTGTACAAAATATGTACAACAACGACATTTCCGAGAAGGTAAAACGCGCACTTGACGACACGCTGGTTCAAGATTACAGCGGCATTAAGTTGTCGGAAATCTTCGATAAGTACCGCGAGTGGGTAAAGGAACACACCGAAGAAGCCGACCAGTACGAATATGAGCAGTTCACTTGCATTCTTGAGCATGATGATGACGGCCCGTGGCAGCATCTGACTTGCAAGTTTGCAGATCATCCTCTCGAAAATTCCTATTGTCGAAAAGAGCGTGGAGAAATCGAAATTCGATTCTGCCGCTACAATGGTGCGGAAAAGGTCAGAATCAGCAGCCTGTGGCTCAATGACCACGATATGCGTCAATCCATCAGAATTGGAACCTTGACCAGCTTCGAGGCATTCCTTGTCAACCTTTGCTACAACGAAACCGAGGTAGAAATAGACCTTGAAGACGTTGACGAAGATAATTACTACGACATTGACTGTTGATCGGAGGACGAAAAATGCTTAACCAGATTGTCCTCATGGGCCGCCTGACCCGCGACCCGGAATTACGCCGGAGTGCCACCGGCACCGCGATTTGTGGATTTTCAATCGCCGTTGACCGGGACTATAAGGCAGATGGCGGCGAGCGTCAGACGGATTTTATTGATATCGTCACGTTCAAAAATACAGCGGAGTTCGTCTCCAAATACTTCTCGAAAGGCCGTATGGCCGTGGTGCATGGCCGTCTGCAAATCCGCGATTGGCAGGACAAGGAGGGCAACAGACGCCGCAGCGCGGAAGTGGTGGCCCAGTCGGTTTATTTTGGCGATTCCAAGCGGCCCGACGATGGGCCGGATCGGTTCAGCGGCGACCCCTCCGCCGCCCCTGCCTATCCTGGCATTCCCGGATATGAAGCACCCGCCGCATACTCTCCCGGTGATTTTTCTGTTACCGAGGAGGAGGACAGCGAATTGCCGTTCTGATTGCCATGGAACATGTTTTGTCTTTAAGTTATGGCAAAGATTCTCTGGCATGCCTTGGCGCGATTGAGGCGTTAGGATGGCCACTCGATAGAATTATCCATGTGGAAGTCTGGGCAACTGATACAATATCAGCGGACCCGCCGCCGATGGTGGAATTTAAAACAAAAGCAGATAAAATCATCAAGGAAAGATGGGGTATTGAGGTTGAGCATATAAGACATCAAATGACATATGAGCAGATGTTTTACAGAGTTGTAAAACATGGGAAAACAGCAGGAACAATAAAAGGGTGGCCGCTTACAAGAAAGTCCAATTCATGGTGTAAACACTTGAAAATTACAAGCAAATTACAGCAGAAAGATTGTGTACATTACATCGGAATTGCAGCAGACGAGCCAAATCGCTTTCACAATCTGACCGACATGAAAAAATCCCCACTCGTAGAAACAGGATGGGATGAAGCATATTGCTTCCATTGGTGCTTGGAAAACGACTTGCTAAGCCCGATTTACACCACTGCAACCCGTAGCGGCTGCTGGTTCTGCCACAATCAAGGCGTGAACCAGTTACGGATACTCCGACGCGATTACCCGGAACTCTGGGCATTGATGCTAAAATGGGACGCAGACAGCCCCGTGACATTTAAGGCAGACGGCCACACCGTCCATGACTTTGATAAGCGTTTCCAATTGGAAGACGAAGGACTGATTTACCCGGACGAACGCTTCCGGTGGTCAATGCTGGATGAAGAATTGAATGAAAGGTGGTTTTGATATTGCAATGGCAAAACGCTATTACTGGCTGAAACTCCAGGAGGACTTTTTCGCCTCTCCCCGCATTAAGAAGCTGCGGCGCATTGCCGGGGGCGATACCTTTACCATTATCTATCTGAAACTGCAACTTTTATCCGTCAAAAGCGGCGGTCTGTTGGTCCATGAGGGCATTGAAAGCAAATTCTCTGACGAGTTGGCCCTGCGTCTTGACGAGGACGCGGACAATGTGGCCGTCACGGTGAATTTCCTGCTTGCAAACGGCCTTATGGAGCAGTCCGACGAGGATAAGTACATTCTCCCCCAGGCCGTGCAGAGCATTGGCAGCGAGGGGGAAAGTGCCGCCAGAATGCGGGCCCTCCGCGCCAGACCGTCACGAAGTGACGCGGTTGTGATTGGCGGTGACAAAAAAGTGACTACAGATATAGATAGAGATATAGAGATAGATAAAGAGAAAGACACTACTCTATCTACTGCTGCTGTTGTAACTACGCGCGAACCCGCGCGAGCGGACCCCGCCGCCGCAGCAGCCGCCGTGATCGCCATGTATAAGCAGAAATTGAACCGGGACCCAAGCGAGGACTGCGCCCAGGAGCTTATGCACTTTGTTTCCACCATGGACGCCGCCTGCATCGAGCGCGCGATCAACATTGCCATCGATGCCGGGGCGCCGCGCTGGAACTATATCAAGTCCATCTTGCAGGACAAGCAGCAAAAAGGCGTCCGGTGCCTTGACGACTGGGACCGGCTGCTTGCAAACGCCGCCCGTCAGCAGCCGTCCCCTCCTCAGACCAGCCGGCGGCCACCGGCTGGCAGCGCGGGAACTGCCCCGCTGGGAGAGTTGGAACAGCAGGCGTTAGAGCGGATGTTGTCTAAACCGGTATAAATTGGGTGAAGAAATGAATGTTGCATACAATGTGGACTGCATGGAATACATGAAAACCGTTCCGGACAAATTCTTTGATCTTGCTGTTGTTGACCCACCATATTTCACAGGACCGGAAAAACGCGGGTATTACGGCAGCAAAGTAAGCAAAATCGGCGTACATAGAGATTACCCCATTTCTCCAGAGTGGAAGGTCCCAAATTTTGATTATTTTTCGGAACTGGTTCGTGTAAGCAAAAAATACATCGTGTGGGGATGCAATTACTACAATGTTGTATTTTCACCTGGAAGAATTGTTTGGGACAAGTGCAATCCAGGAAGCAGTTTTTCGGATTGCGAGATTGCAGCCACAAACTGCCATGACAGCGTCCGGTTGTTTCGGTATATGTGGAACGGAATGATGCAGGGAAAAAGTATTGCAGAGGGCCACATACAGCAGGGAAACAAATATAAAAACGAACAAAGAATACACCCGACGCAAAAGCCGGTTGCCTTGTATGAGTGGATTTTCAGCAAATATGCAAAACCCGAATACAAAATCATAGACACCCATTTGGGAGGAGGGTCAAGCCGTATTG
>CALWBJ010000223.1 GCA_944376035.1 uncultured Clostridia bacterium
CCACAAACAGAGCGCCTGTTGCAGCATTTGGCGCCGAACGCAAAACAGGTTTCCTTTCCGCTGTATCGCTTTTACTGGATGGATCTCGACTATGAGGCACGCCTGATTTGGGAATGGGATAACGCTCGCTTTGAGGAGATATAACAGCTGTCAAACGGCTGCTTGAGGGTCAAATCTTCGACGGAAAATATGCAAAGAACGGGAGAAGGCCGAATGGCTTTCTCCCGTTCCTGCGTAGTGTGATGGTTTACCGGCAGCTCCAACATGGGGAGCCGTTTCTTTTCATACTGTTACACCTGATATTCTTTCAGTTCCTCCAAAAATTCCTGATAATCCTCCTGCGACCAATAAAACGTCAGATCCTCTTCTGTGTACTCGGCAGGGTTGTCCCGCATAAATGAATTTCCAATTTCATAATCAAATCGTTTCAGAACCGCTTCCGCAAATTCGCGAAAGAACATCCCGATTCCCGTAATGACAGTACCGTCCTCCACGATCGGCCTATGCTCAAAGTTTTCTGTCTGGATAAAGGGAAACGCATCGGCCAGCTGCATAAAATACCCAGCCGTGAATTTCTTTCCGTTCAAAACGCCTGCTTTCGACAAGAGAGCCGGCGCCGAGGAAATCGCCGCAAACACAACATCCGTATGGACTCCGCTCTTCAAAAAATCAATCAGTTTCTCATCAAACAAAGCGGGCAGCGGATTGATGGTTCCCGGCAAAATCACGCAGTCGTAATCCGTTATTTTTGCTTCGGAAACGGTTTTTGTCGGGAAAACCCGTAAGCCTTCCTCGCTTTGATACTCCTTGCTTTCACTGGCGATAAAATCAATCGTTTCACCGAACCAGACCGTCAAAGCGGATGTCAGACAGGTAATCTCTTGCAGGGAAAAATCAGGATACAGCATCACAGCAAATTTTCTCACGTCATTCCCTCCCAGCCCATTTCAAATATGTTGTCTGCTTGGATAGGTTCAGTGTAACAGATTCTATCCTGCTTTTCAATGGAGGGAAAATCTCTTATTGAATACGCTTTTGAATGTCTTCTACCGAGGGAAGTTGTTTTTCCAGTTCAGACGGCAAATCGCTGGTGATACGGTATTCGCTGACACCGATGGGTTTGCTCATGTCTTTCAAAGAATACTCTGCAACCAAATTGTTCTTGCTTTTACAGAGAAGCAGCCCAATGGATGGATTATCCTGCTTGGCTTTTAACATACCGTCCACCGCGGAGAGGTAAAAGTTCAGTTGACCCGCATATTCCGGCTTAAATTCGCCGGTTTTCAGTTCTATCACCACATAACAACGAAGATTCAAATTATAGAACAGCAAATCGATGTAGAAGTCATCCCCGCCTACATTCAGATGATACTGGTTTCCAAGAAATGCAAACCCTGTACCCAGTTCCAGCAGCAAGCGGGTCACATCCTGTACCAGCGCCCGTTCAATGTCGCGCTCCACCATATCTTCCCGAAACGGAATGAAGTCAAAAATATATGGGTCTTTCATCGTCTGTATGGCCAATTCGCTTTGTGGGGAAGGCAGACGATTTTCAAAGTTGGATACCTTACCTGCAAGAACCTGCCGCTGATAAAGACCGCTCTCAATTTGATGGACCATCACATTGCGCGACCAGCCGTTCCGCGCCGTTTGTTGAGCGTACCAGAGGTACACATCCATATCCTTTACTTTGTCCATCAGGGTAATGTGGTGATACCAGGTGATTTGTGCAAGTGACGCTTGCACAATTTCGGCATTCGGAAAAAGAAAGGCGAATTTTGCCATATATTTGAGATTGCGCACCGAGTAGCCGGTACTATTGGGAAATTCCAACCGAATGTCGGCGGCCAGATTTTCGACAAATTTATTGCCCCAGATTTTATGCTCATTGATGACGCAGCCAATGGTGTGATACAACATAAGCAGTTCAACATTCGCATGGACAGTGGCCCGATACTGAGCGGATTTGATTTCCCTTTTGATTTGTTCCATCGTAGTAAGATAATCGCTGGAATTCATCAGCATAATGACACACCTTTCTGTGCACCGCGTGTCCCTTTCGTCGATCCATTCTGGAACATTGGTCTTCTCGATAAAGCAATTTGTGCCAGGCTTTGTATCTGTATTATATGAAATCGCGTCATTCTCTGAAAGCGAAAATTGTAACATAATTGCAAGACTGAATGGCTTTCTCCCATTCCTGTGCTGTAATCGTTTCTGCTACCAGCCTAAGCGCGAGCAACAGGGGCGGAAAATAGAAAGAGTCCGAACGCGAAATGCGTCCAGACTCAGTCTGGTGAACCATCGGGGATTCGAACCCCGGACACCCTGATTAAAAGTCAGAACGCTCTCGAACGGGTTTCACGGAAACTCGTTTTTTTATTTTTGGGAGATATATATTACTTTACTGAATCTACGATTACAAGTCAAGTTGTTATCTTGGGTAAGACAAAGGGGCTGAAACGGCGCAAGCCGTGGCACATAAAATTCCTATATAAAGGAAAAGGAGAGACAATCATGAGAAAGACAAAAATCGCAATCACCTACGAAAAGGGCGGCGTGGGAAAAACCACAACCGCCGTCAACCTGGCCGCTATCCTGGCCGAAAAGGGCTTCCATGTCCTGCTGGTCGATCTTGACCCGCAGAGCTACGCGACCGCCTATTTTGACCTGTACAACGATCTCCTGCCCAGCATTACGGGCGTGATGATGGGTAAGAACGATGTGAAGGAAGCCATCCGGCCAACGAGGATCGAAAATTTGGATATTCTCCCCGGCTCCTACGATTTCAAGGATATTGAAACACATTTGATGATGAAAACCAGACGTCAGGAATACACGCTGCGGGAAACTATGGCGGACGTTTCCGATCTGTACGACTTTGTTATAATGGATTGCCCGCCCAGCGGAAACCGGATCAAGACAAACGCTCTGGCCTACGCAGACTATGTGCTGCTGCCCACCATCCCGGACGATTACGCCATTCACGGCCTGCTGTGTATGGCGAATGAGCTGGTAGAAATCCGACAGGGTGTGAACCCATCGTGGGACGTGCTGGGGGTTTTGATTACCATTTATGAGAAAACCTCCAACAAGAAAGCATATACAGAAGCATTACAAGGACAGGATATTTTTCCTTGTTTCCGCACACTGATCCGAAAGAACTCCGCTCTTTCAGCAGCAATCAACGCGCACAAGCCCATCAACCTCTACGCACGGCGCAGCAACGGCTG
>CALWBJ010000224.1 GCA_944376035.1 uncultured Clostridia bacterium
CTGACATTTTTTACAGGCGGCAGCTGGCTGCTGTTTTACGCCATTTATTATTTTTTCTTTAAAAGCCCCGTCTGCCCCATTTGCGGCGGCGACAGCTTTTTGGATTTTGACCCGCATGGCAGATAAGCAATGGTAAAAACTTAATAAAAGTGTAGTGGATAACTTAAAAGACTTTGCCGTTAATTTCGGCAAAGTCTTTTTTAATCCTCTTTACTGTATTCTTTCACAAAATATAAAGGACGTCCCTTTGTTTCGTTAAAAATACGCCCTAAATATTCACCCATAATCCCCAAAAATACAAGCTGCACACCACCAATAAAAAGTATTACCGAAATCAATGACGGATAACCCGCTACATCTCCGCCGTAAATAAGTGTCTTGATTATAATGAACAGCATATAAATAATAGCGAGTGCCGCAATTAACATGCCTATAATTGAAGCAAGCCTGAGCGGAAAAATAGTAAAACTTGTAATACCTTCTACCGCCAAATTAAATAAACTAAAATAATTCCACTTTGTTTTTCCTGCCACCCGTGCATCGCGGTCAAATAAAATTTCTTTTTTGTCAAAACCAATCCAACTAAATAATCCTTTAGTATAACGCTGCGACTCACGCATCTGTTTCAATGCATCAATACACTGACGGTCAAGCAGCCGGAAATCTCCTACATCTGGCTGCACCGGTATACGTGTTACTTTTTGCAAAACCTTATAATAAGTATGACTGCTCCACTTTTTAAACCAAGTTTCGCCCGCCCGGCTTTTGCGTTTGGCACAAACATCTTTGTATCCCTGTTCCCACCAGTACAGCATTTCTTTAATCAGCTCCGGCGGGTCCTGCAAATCGGCATCCATAACAATCATAGCATCACTGTTAATGTGGTCAATACCCGCAATCATAGCAATTTCCTTGCCAAAATTGCGTGATAAATCAACATAATTAATACTATCATCCTGCTGCCGCAGTTTTTTAATGATTTTTAAAGTATTATCCCTGCTGCCATCATTAACAAACAAAATTTCAAATTTATAATTTTTAATGCTTTCGGTTAAAACCTTTAAGCGTTTATACAACGCAGGCAAACTCTCCTGTTCATTATAACAAGGTATCAATATGCTGATAGTTTTCATAACGGCTCACCTACTCTACACGCACGGTTTTAACACCGTAATATCTTGCAAAACTATTATTTCTCCAATGTTTTACATCATTAGAAATATCTCCCAATCTATACGAAGCAACATAACGTGATTCTGGATAATTAGATTCCACTATCACATCTAAATGTCCAAGACTCTTTTCTTTCAATACATGTTCAACTTTAATGTCATTACGAAGTTTGTAGTTTCTTATATCATTTCTCGCAGTTATATATTCGGAAACAGTTACACCAATTATCAAAATAGTCAAAATTAAAATAAATTTTTTTAATTTTAGCAACGTAAAATCAAGATGAGTATAAAGATTACAACATCCAACAATACAAAAAGCTAATGTTCCAAGTTTAGCCCTATCTGCAAAATATGGCGCTCCTATCATCACATACATGGAAATCAACATACCTAACATATAAACACTAACAATTTTAAAATCTGTTTCTTTTTTGCAAAATAATATAAAAGAAAAGAATATGCTCAAAGGCAATAACAGGAAATTTCCTTTAAACATTAGTCTTGTAATTTCAAAAAAATTTTTAAATATATTAATTTCATAATGTCCAGCATTCATCCGTACAAAATTGCCAGGTGCTACAATTAGAGCTATCGCACCGATAACTGAACCAATTAAACCACATACGCACCATAAATAAACTTTTTTATGCTCACACCAATATAAATATATAAATACTAAAATCAAAAAAGCTAATGTTAAACCTAAATTTTCATTAGTCCAGCCTGCTATAACGCCCATCAAACCAAAAATAACACTCAATAATTTATTGGCAATCACCGGTGTTGCTTTGCTGTACTGCAATCTATATGGCACTAAATACAAAAATACCAAAAGCGGTCCCCATAAATAATTGCAGGCGCCTACCACCCATAAAAATACCTGACCAAAAACAGGCATACATAAAAAGAACAATAAATTTATTAAAAGCAACAATAACGGATAAAATTTAAATTTACCAATAGCATGAAAATATACAACTAAAATCATTGCTAAATATGCAAAAGTATTGGCAACATCAAACACAAATTTATCATACATCAAAAAGATCTGTGCAATCGAATGAGCAACAACACGCCCGCCCCATTCGAAATAATGATGATATTGAGATTGTAATATATCCATAATTCCAGTTGTTCTATGTCCAAAACAAAAAGAATAATTATAATCATCAGCGATTAAAGTAGTATAATGATTTAAAATATACATACCAACACCAATCAATAATATAAAGAATACAAATAAAACTTTATCAATTTTAGTATTCTCATAAAAACGACTTAAATTTCGATTTATAAAATTATTTATAATATTATAGACTTTTAAAATTTTTGCTTCCATCAACTGCTCCCCTTATTTAATTATTCTTTACTACAATAGTTTAGCGCAATTTGCGCTAAACTTCAAGATTTCCGTTTGTCAATTTTATAATTGTACTTGGGTGAAAAATATGTACAAACGGATAAGAGATTTGCGTGAAGACCGCGACCTTACGCAAAAAGAAATGGCTGAAATTTTACATTGTTCTCAACGCGTTTACAGCAACTATGAAAAAGGCGAACGCGACATTCCAACTGCCATTCTTATCGCGCTTGCGCAATTCCACAATACTTCCACTGATTATATTTTAGGATTAACCAATAAAAAATAAGGCTCTACTGTCAACACCGGCAGCAGAGCCTTATTTTTTTGCTTCGTTATTATTTAATAACTTAAAAGTTATTGACCATTTATAACTTTTAAGTTATAATAAATGCGAAAGGAGCTGCAAATTTGTATAAAATCTATTTTTATAAAGACCGCAAGGGCAATCAGCCAGTTGCTGACTATTTTAATCTTTTAGCTGCCCAAAACAACAAAGACAGCCGTATTAAAGCAACTAAAATA
>CALWBJ010000225.1 GCA_944376035.1 uncultured Clostridia bacterium
TCTACACTTACAATGTATAAAATCATGGCCCGTGAAGGTTTTTATATCGATGTGGTCAGTGGTGGGGAACTATATACCGCCATCCAAGCTGATTTTCCAGCCGAACATATCGAGTTTAATGGCAATAATAAATCTGATGAAGAATTAAGTCTGGCTTTAGATTATGGTGTAGGGCGGATTATCGTTGATGGGTTACAAGAAATTGAACGCATTCAAAAACTTGCGAGTGAAAAACAAACCACAGCCAAAGTCTTGTTTAGAATTACCCCTGAAGTCAATGTTAATACCCATAGCTATATTTCAACCGGTCAAAAAGATTCCAAATTTGGGATTCCGCTTGATGAAGAGATTTTATGGCCAACCATTCAAAAAGCCATTGATGCCAACAATATTGAATTTTATGGCTTCCATTTCCATGTAGGTAGTCAGTTAAAAAACAATAGCGCGCATCTAACTGCAGCGAAAATTGCCTTAGATTTAGCCTTAGAAGTGCGAAAACGTCTAAACTATACGATTAAAGAATTGAATTACGGCGGTGGCTTTGGTGTGAAATACTTACCAGATGAACTCCGCCAACCATACGAATACTTCCTAACACCTTTGATGGAATTAACGGAAAGCTTTTGTCGAAAACATGATCTCCCACGTCCAAATATCGTCATCGAGCCTGGCCGAAGTATTGTGGCCGAAGCTGGTATTAGCTTACACACAATTGGCGAAATTAAGACTTTACCAGGCATCCGTACTTATGCAGCAATTGACGGTGGAATGACTGATAATATTCGCCCAGGCTTATATGATGCGACTTATACCGGAGTCATTGCCAACAAAGCCGATGAAGCAAAAACAGAAAAAATAACCATCTCTGGAAAAGCCTGTGAAAGTACCGATATTTTGGTAAAAGACTTAGCCGTACCAAAAGTTGAAACGGGTGATATTTTTGCTACCTTTACAACGGGGGCTTATGGCTATTCCATGGCTAGCAACTATAATAAATTACCCATTCCAGCGGTCGTATTAGTGAAAGACGGGCAAGATGCCTTAATCGTCAAACGCCAAAGCTATGAACAAATGATCCAAAATGAATTGATTCCTGATTTTTTATAGAAAGTGAGTGTAAAATGATGCAAATTCCTTTTTACAAAATGCAAGGTACCGGCAACGACTTTATCATTATTAATAATATGGAATTAAAATTTCCTTATGAAACCTTAGTCAAATTAGCCAAACAAATCTGCCAACGTAAAATTTCTGTGGGTTCAGATGCCTTAATGGTAGTAGATACTCCTCAAAAAGGCGGCGATTTTCGCATGATTTTCTTCAACGCAGATGGTACCGAAGCTGAAATGTGTGGCAATGGTGCTCGTTGTCTGGCGCGCTATGCTTTTGAAAACCAACTGGCAAATGAAGAAATGCAAATTGAAACAGTCGCGGGGATGGTTTATGCCAAACGTTTAGACCAACGCAACTATCAAGTGCAATTAAATGATCCAGCCAATATCCAAGAAGCTTTGATGTTTAATGATTTCTTAGTCGATTATGTCGAATTGGGTGATCCTGGCATTCCTCATTTGGTAGTCCCTTATGAAAATTTGAGTATCACGCCTTTAGCATCAATTCAAGCTTTGGCCAAAAGTTTACGTTATTGGGACTACTTGCCTAAAGGAGCCAATGTCAATTTTTATGAAGTTTTAGACAATCAAGAAGTCGTGGTTCGAACCTTTGAACGGGGCGTAGAAGATTTTACCCTAGCTTGTGGCACAGGTAGCGGCTCAACTGCCTATATCCTGGCACAAAAAGGTTTAGTCCAACCAGAAGAAGTCACGATTCATGTACTTGGTGGTATCTTAAAAGTCAAAGTCACACCAGACGGACTCTTCTTAATTGGGGATACCAATATTATTACCAAAGGCGAAATCATGGACGAAAATCTTGCGTCTACTCTTCGATATTAATTCAAAATGAATAGCCGAGGTCACTAGCATTCTTAGATTCTCTAAAAATTGCTAGAAACCTCGACTATTTTTTAATGTAAAAAAATCAAATACGACTTTTTAGACACTTTATTTTTTCGATTTCTTCATACGACGGTGATTACCTAGGCCTAAAATGAATCCAAAACCTAAAATCATAGTTCCAAATACACTTGGAATGACAGATAGCATACCTGCTTTTGGCAATTTATCGGCGGTTTTACTGCTTACTAATTGATTATTTTCGGTCTTATTAGACTTGGTTTGTGCAGTTGGTTTTGCAAGTTTTTGTTTTTGATTCTCATTCGTTTGATGATCGTCTTTTTGATCCACTTCATCAATCGCCTGATTATACTCTTCTTGACGGATGATTTCTGCTATTTGCTCTTGTAGACGTGAAACCTCGGCACTTTGCTTTTCATAAGCAACTTTTGCGTCGTTTACCTTATTTGTTGCTGCTTCTAACTCGGCTTTTGCTTGCTCTAATGAGATTAAAGCATGCACGTATCGATCTTTTGCTTGCGCTAATAATTCGTCTGCGTTCAAATAATTTGCTAACTTCTCTTCTAGGGCAGCAACATCTTCTTTTGCTTGCTCAACTGCTTTTGATTTTTGTGCATAATCTGATTCTGCCTTTTGGTAACTTGTATTTTTTTGTTCAAAGTCAGCCTGAACGCTAGCTAATTCGCTCAACGCCGTGTTTAAGGCATCACTAGTAGCCGCTACTTGCCCTTCGACTTGTGCTAATTTTTCTTCACTCGCCGCTTTGATTTCTTCACTATATGCAAGATTATATTCTGCCTGAGCAAGTTGCCCTTTAGCATCCTGTACCGCAGATTGACGCTTAGTTAACTCAGCATGTTGCTGTGCTAAATGCCCTTTTGCTTCATCGACAGCATTTTGTTTTACTTCAAGCGTTTTTTGGGCTTTATCCAAGTTGTTTTCAATACCAGCTCGTTGGGCTTCTAATTTTCCTTCACTAGCTTTTATATCAGCTAGAACTTTTTGTTTTTCTGAAACCTCTTGATTTGCACGTTCGACTTCAGCATTTGCGCTTTTCACTGCAGCTAATTTTTCTTCAAGCGAGCCATTAGCAGTTGCTAAAGTGTTTTGCAACTTAGCCAACTTTTCTTGCTGTTGTGCTACATTTTCTTTTGCTTGAACGAATTCATTTTGCTTATCTTTTAATGCTTGCTGTGCTGTATCGCTTGCTTGTTGAGCCACCTTTTGTTGCTGTTTTAAGTCTTTTACAAGTTGGTCATTTTCCGCAAGCTGTTGTTTGACTTTAGAGATTTTTTGTTGTAGATTATCGATTGCTGGATTTGATGTAACAAATTGTTCGTTTAGATTTCCTTGCTTTGGCATAAAACTTTCCAAATGGATTAGTCCGAAACGATCCACAGCCACTCCGATTCGAAACTCCTTCACTTTCACTCTCTCAGCAAAAGTTAGCGTCAGATGATTCGTATGCGTCCAACCAGAAGGTTTATCATCAAATAACATCATCACCATCGCCTCATAGATAGCTTTCTTCAACTCATCCATAGAAATCGTACCATCATTATTTGGTAAGAAGCCAACCGCTAGTGATTCTGCTACTCCACTCACCCCGCCAATTGCTTGAGCTGCCTCATCTAAAGCAACTGAATCATGTGGGGAATCTTTTGGAGATGTTTTTTGATAGTAACGATCCGCTACATCTTGCGCATAACGTAAAGATAGATCTGAGACTACATGGTTTACTTGATACCCTAATTGATTATGATTAAAATCATTTAATACATCAGCTACCCAAACAGATAATTCTTTTACTTCTGCTTCAGATAAATTTTTCCAGTTCACTTGGCGTTCTTGATCACCCTTTTGAGACTGATAAACATTCATCTTCATCGCTTTATCTTTGAATTTTTCTAATCCATCAAGGTTCTTAGCATCTTCATACTTCATATAATCATAACCATTTGGGCGTTTGATTTTATTTGGTAACTCAGACGTTTTCAATTGCTCTAATGCAGCCATTAATGCACTTAATTGTGCTTGTGATTTTTCCGATTGTGAAACCACACTGGCTAATTCAGCATTTTTACTTGCCAATGCTTTAGACTTTTCATTCACCATTGCTTGTTTATTGGCAATATCAGTCGTCAATTGTTGAATCTTTTGTTCATTCGTTGCAATTTCTTTTTGAAGGTTCGCAATACTTTGTGGCAATTCTTCTGAAGAGCTATTTTCCATTGCAGCTTGTGCTTGTTGTAACTTAGCTTTCTTCTCATTCAGTTGTTCCACAGCCTCATTGTACGCTTGTTGCACTTGGGCAATATCTGCTTGTTGGGCTTTCATTTCTTCATTAATATTTGCCAAATCTTGCTGTAAAGATTGCAAGTTCTCTTTTGCAGTGGTTAATCCTTCTGACGCATTTGATAATTTTGATTCTTGGTTAGAGATTTGTTTTTCTGTTTGAGCCACATCAGCTTGCTTTTGTTGTAACAGCGCCTTGGCATCATCAACCGCTTTAGCCAGCTCGTTTGCATCAGCTTTGTTCACAGCTTCTTTTGCCTCAGCTAATTGTTTAGTTAAAGCTTGTAATTTTTCTTGTAAATCAGCAACTTCTTTTTGCTGTTGTGCTAAATCTTGATTTGCTTTTTCAAGAATCTGACTGTTTTCGTCTAATTGTTGCTTGTTTTCTGCTAATTCTTTTTCTTGATTTGCAAGATTTTGTTTTTTATTTTCAATGTCCTTTTCAGTTGACTCAATATTTTCTTTGGTCGCTTGTTCTTTATTTTCCTGAGATAGAACTTGTGCTTCTTCTGCAGCTTTCAATTCGTTTTCTGCCAAGTTTTTAGCCTCACTTGCTTGGTTTGCTGCTTCTTGGGCTTGTTTGAGATCATCCGCTAATTTTTCTTGATTTTCTTGGGCTTGATTTAAGTCATTTTGAACTTCTTCTTTTGTGGTTGCCTGATTCACATTACTCAGATTGGTTGATAAATCCGCCTGCTCCTCTGCTTGAATATTTTGTGTAGAAGCCAATAGCCCTGCACTTAAAATTGCTCCCGTAACTAATAGTTTCTTTTCCATATTCATTTTCCCTTCTCATTTTTTTTTTATTTTCTAAAATTGCTTATGATTATCTATATTATACTAAAAATATACCAAAAATTTCTTCGTTTATCTCCAGATTTTCAAAACAAAATTTGAATTTCTTGATAGATTTCTTGGGCCTCTTCCAAACTATAGGCATTGGCACCACTCGCTAATGGATGGCCACCCCCATGATGACGTTTCGCGATTTCGTTGATAGGCTTAGTTTTAGAACGTAAACGCACACGATAATAGCCTTCTGGTTGCTCGACAAATAATGCCCAGGCTTGGACTTGTTCAATCTCACCAGGCAATGGCACCAAATGGGCAGTCATTGAATCATCTACTCCGTATTGCTGCAAAATGGCTTGTGACAAATAACAACAAGCTGCGCCATTTTCATCAATTTTTAGATTTTGATAGACATAACCGACTAATTTAGAAACTGCCAAACTAATTTGTGAAAGTTGGCGATTTAATAAAGTTGCATCAAAATCAAATTCTCGTAAAAAACTTGCCATTCGCAGTGTTTTGGCTGTAGTGGCTGGATATAAAAATCTACCTGTATCTCCCACAATCCCCGCATAAAGTAAACGTGCTGCCTCAGTTGTCATCGTTAATTCATCCGCTAATTGT
>CALWBJ010000226.1 GCA_944376035.1 uncultured Clostridia bacterium
ATTATTGAGTAAATCAAGGATGGGGAGTACCGGTTCGCAGAAAAAGATAAATATAAAATTATTTTCAGTGCGATTGACGCTCGCGGCAACTGTACTCAAATAACTTACGAGACGGTGGTAGAATAAGGGGGATAAAATGAAAAAGATTTTCGGTAAAATAATAGTATTTGCGCTAATATTGTGCGTGTGTTTTCAGACAGGTTGTTCATGTTCCGATAAAAATGACTCCGGCAGCGGTAGTAATGAGATAATTCTTGATACCCAGCATGGCGGAAAGGCTGAGGAGACCGACAGTTATATGGTTGAAGACGGTCAGACCGCATATAGTATAATACTTTCTGCAGAGCCAACTGATCAGGAAGATAAAGCGGCGGGAGTTGTTCAAAGCCTTTTTTATGAGGCTACAGGCAAAAACCTTGCAATAATCAAAGATACCAACGCGGTATTTTCCGAAGAAAGTAAGTATATATCGGTGGGAAACACTACGCTTGCGGCGGAAAAAGGTATAGAGTACGAAAATTCTTCCGAAAGCGGATTTATGATTAAAACTGCGGGCAAATCGGTATTTTTGTTGGGCGGCCGTTACGGGATAATATATTCTGCATATGAGTTGATGACATATTTATTCGGTTTCGAATACTTCGGGGAATATGACTATTATATCGATGAAAACGTTTCATCAGTTAAACTGTATGATTTTGATATTCTGGAAATACCCGACATAGAATACAGGGAAAATTATGTTGCAGGAATGGTGAGATACGGATATGATCCGATGTTCGTTGACGCAATGCGAGTAACTGATTCCATAACTTTCGGTTTTTCGGGCTCACACAATTCGTTTGATTTTGTTCCTTATTATGCCGACGACCAGACTGCGATAAATGAACTTGGAAAATATTATACGGAAAATTATCGAGAATGGTTCAGTGACGAATGGTATGATTACGAGAACAGACCTGCACAGTTATGCTATACCAGGCATCCGGACGAATATATTGAACTGGCGTTTGAAAACGCTAAAAGTGAGATAATAAATAATCCGGAAAAGAACATACTTGTCTTTGTTCATCAGGATAATACGTATTGGTGTCATTGTAGCAGTTGTAAAGTTCTTGAAGAAAAATACGGATGCGTATCGGCAGGATATATAATTTTTCTCAATGAATTTGCCGATAAAGTCAACGAATGGGCAAAGTCAGAACTTAATAGGGATGTGAAAGTGATGGGGATGGCATATCATGCAAACGAAGCGGCTCCTACTAAGTATAACAGTCAGACGGGGTTATATGAACCCATAGACGAAGAGGTTGTTTTTTCCAAAAATCTGTATATACAGTATGCTCCTCATAATACCGATTATCAAGTGGCGTTTGACGCAGTCGGAAACGAGAAGGATATACAGGCGCTGCAATCATGGAGCGCATTGTCTGATAAACTGTTTATGTGGACTTACAGTCAGGCAAATTATGCTGATTATTTCATGTTCTACGATAATTTTAATTCCATGCAGAGAAATTATCAGTTGATGACAAAATACCGCACAATGTGTATTCTTGAACAGGGACAGTGGGATAACGACAACTGCACTGCATTCAATAATTTGAGAACGTATCTCGCATATAAACTCGCATGGAATTCACAGGTTGATTACCAGGGACTTATAGATAAATATTTTAACCATGTTTTCGGAGATGCTGCAAAGCCTATGCGCGAATTATTCGATTCGCTCAGAAGTTGGTATACTTATCTGCATGACGAAGAAATAATAGATAAAAGATTTTATCAGTATTGTTCTGAAGAAATTTATCCTCAGGGATATCTGGAATCATTGCTTGAAAAAATTGATGAAGCATACGATTCGATAGAACCGTTAAAATCAAAAGATACGGAAAATTACAATAAATACAAGGATAAAATATGTTTGGAATCCCTGTTTTTAAGACATATAGAAATTGAAGTATATTCGTCAAGTTATACAGACGCTCAGTTGCTTTCAATGAAAAAACAGTTTAAAAGCGACTGCGAAAGATTGAGGGTTAAGAAAATGGGAGACGGTGTTTCCATAGAAAATCTTTATAGCGCATGGGGAATCTGACCTTTTGTATTTTTGTATAAAAGAGGCAATATTTAATATTTAGCAAGCTTAAATGGCCGGCCTTTCCGTTTTGCAAATTTTGCAAAACGGAAAGGAGCATTTGACAGATTAACAAAAAAAATTAAAAAATTGCAAATTAAGTAAAGATTAAATGAATTAGATTACACGTTAAATTATTTATTTAAATTTGTTAATAATAGAAAAAATTTTATTTATAAAAGGCAGTTAGTAAGCAAAATCTTACAATTTGCAGGGTGAGAAAATGAGAAGAGTAAAATCAGGTAAAATCGTATTTATAATTATACTTACAATTATTGCCGCAATATGTCTGGGAATAGGTTGTGGCGGTCAAACCGATCAGACTATTAAGACCTTAAAAATTAAAAATAAGGTAAATATTATGAGTCTCGGCGATGTTTATACCTTTATGGCCGAAACTGAAGGCATAAACGGAGAGACTTTGTGGAGTTCAGATAATTCTGAAATTATAAGTATAACAAGAGAGGGAAAAGCGACCGCTTTAAAAGCAGGATCCGCTACAATTACTTTATCAGCGGAAGAGTTGACTGACAGCGTTACCGTTCGTGTTAGCGATGAAGACGTTCCCGTTCTTAATAAAAACAAGTCAGACGACGTAGTGCTTTATAAAGGTAACATGTTCAATCTGCAACCTTATGTTACTTTCAAAGGGGAGAGAGTAACAGATTCTATAAATTATGAGTTTGTTTCAGATGATGAGACTGTCGCTACTGTATCCGAAGAGGGTAAAGTTGTTGCGGTAGATATAGGGGAATGTGAAATCAGCGTAAGTGCGGTGTACAGGTTCACGGCTTTATCCGCAATTTATAAAGTGCGTGTAGTGGACGGAAACTTTGTAGTCCTCAGCGCTAATGAAATTGCTCTTTCCATGCTGGATTATGAAGATAAAATAAGCACAGCAACTCTTGTTGCAACAGTTTATAAGGACAGTGAGGAAGTAAGCGATCCTGCGCTTATGTGGGAAAGCAGTGATAACGGCGTTGTAACGGTTAATGACGGTGTGCTTAGTGCAATTAGTGCAGGAGAGGCAGTTATTACGGTAAAATGCGAGAGTTTAACTAATTCTTGTAAAGTTACGGTGGGTAAACCTGTTATTGATACCGGATTGATATTTGATTATGAAGCGTTGAATGAAGTAGTTCTTCCCGAATATGAAATTACCGATTTTAATGCTTCAAACATTACTGAAATAATATATGGCGGAAAAGATGTTTATAAAAACAATATGATAGACAAAGATCTGTGCATAGGTTCGCCTGATCTTAAGGCGCTTACCGTTGTTACTCAAAAAGCAGAATATAAGGTTAATATAGTATTTTATAATAAAATAGTCAGAAATGTTTCAGATCTTGAAAACATTACGGCAAGTCTTGCTAAACTTGACGTTGATCCGAATAACAAGTCTGCCGGGAAATATTATGACGGATATGTCGTAATAGATGCCGACATTGAATATAACGGTTCTTTCCATCCTATTGCTCATGGCAGTGACTGTGCACCGGACGGATTTGAAGGTGTGTTTTATACTAATCCGCTTGTAAACGGATTCAGAGGTGAAATTGACGGAAAAGGTCATACCATATCGGGACTTGTAATAGACGTTTCATATGGCGGATTTGTCGGCGCAATGAATGACGGTAGTTACATGCATGATTTAAATTTAGAAGACGTAACGGTAAAGTCAAAACTCTCCGGTGGTGTTACATCCATGATTTACGGAAACGCAAGGTTTGAAAATATTTTCATAAGCGGTAAACTTGATCTGACAGATATGACATTTATCAATTCGTATGAAGCGTCCGGATTGTTTTCAAATTCAATCGGAAATACTCAGTGTTCATTTAATAATTGCGTTGTATTTTTAACCGAACCTTTTGATCTCACTAATCCTTCGAAACAAAGGATTGCGGTATTCGGATACGGATATACCAATACTGATTATTCGTTTAGCGATAGTGTAATCATAGGTACTGACAGATTATACGGATATTGTCCAGTTGAAGATGCGGCAAATGTAGAGAATGCGTTTGAAATAGGTACGGCTATTGAGGGAGTGACGCTTTATGATACTTTTATGGATTATGAAATAGCGATGGCGTTGCAAGACGGATTTTCAAAAGATGAAATTTTAAGTTCGGATGCGACTTGTATTGAAAGTGGTAAGATTGTTCTTAAAAAAGCGGGTGAGGAGGATAAAGTTTTTATTTTGCCTGCATTAGGACATGATTTTGACGATGAAGGAAAATGCCGTCGTCCGGGTTGCAGTGTACAGGTAATGTCAAAGGTTGCCGAAGCAGATGTAAAAGACGGTTTCGATTTTAAAACGCTGAACAACGGGGTAGGGGTTGAGACAGTACAATTCGAAGGATATTCTGTTCCTAATAATAACGGAATTATCACTTTCGCCAATGAGGATGCATCGTTGATACCGAGAGAATATCTTGTAACATATAGTGACGGAAATATAGCAGATGTTATGCTTACCGTTTATTCGGTGCTTATAAGCAATGAAAGCGAACTTCGTGCCGCGCACGAATATCAGACTGTTGTAACCGATAAATATGGATCCAAAGTGGGCGGATATTTTAAATTAGACAACGATATTATAATGACCGATATATGGAAAAAAGACGATATGTTCGGATATGTTTCATCTTCATGGGTTTCCGGTGTATACGGGTTTATAGGCTTAATAGACGGAAACGGAAAGACAATAACCGGTCTTGAAATTAACGGTGCGGAAAATCTTGTTAACGGTAACGGATTTATTTATGTACTTGCCGAAGGCGGAGAAATAAGAGATTTAACCTTTGCAGATGCAAAAATGAATATTTCCGGAGGATGCAACGGAGGATTTATAGCGGCGCATGCTCAGGGCGGCAAGATAGAGAATGTAAAAATAACCGTATCATATCCCGAAGGTTATACGGAAGGCGACCCGGTAAGTTACGCGAGAGCGGGAGGTGTACTACTCGGAGAGATAGGCAGAAACAGTGAGAACAGATTACTTACTATAACGAACGTAACTGTAATAGCCGCAGACGAAGCGACGGGGTCAAGACTTTATACTTCGCCGTTGGGATGTAAAAAAGATAGCGCCGGCGTAGTAGATAAAACTTTGATACAATTAAATAATGTGAAATTTGTAGGATTTGACACACTTATGGTCTGGGAAGGCGGAGAAAGGATAACTACCGTTGACGGGCTTATGGAATATATAACCTGCAATGATGTGGTTAGTATGAGTTTGGAAGAATACGAGGCAAGTTTAATTTAAATTTGTAATTCAGCGCTTTTATGCGTTAAAAGGAGGAAAATTATGAAAGTATATTTAAAACCTGTCATTACGTTTGCAATTACATTAACAGACATATTGGCGAATAGTCCGGGAACGGATTTTATTCTTGAAGATGAAGGTATCTGGGAGTAACGGGGAGGAAAAGAGTTATGAAAAGCAAAAGTAAATCAATATGTTTTTTGACGTTATTGGCAGCATTTGCAGTTTCTATAATGGGATTTGTATACATAAATTTCAGTTCCGCCAGCACAAACGGAATGAATTTCAGGTCTGGCGCGGAAATAAGGCTTAATCCCGGTAGTTACGGAATAAGATTTGTTTTAGATATTGACAGCAATACTTATCAGACGGTAACAAGTAGTGCGGAATCGGAGTTGGGAGTAGTTATTGCTCCGGACTTTGCAATAGCGGCGGCAAAAGCGCAGACGTCTGATGATTTAATTAGTAATATACTTGAATTATATCCGCAGACAAACGGAAAAGACAGTATAACCGTAAAAATTGATCCTGAAATGATGATAAATAACGGAGACGGTACTTATACTGCTAAATGCGCTTTGGTTAATCTGAAAGACGTAAATCTTAAGTACAGTTATCAGGGTGTTGCTTACTATACACTGGATAACGGCGCAACTTACGTGTATGGTGGAGAAAGCGATGTCAGGTCCATATACGACGTAGCGAGCGCTTACATAGAAGAAGCAGAAGACGAGTATAAAATTGTCGCAGCGGAAATGATAGCGAAGACTGTTGCCGTAAAAACAACCGGGGATGCCAACGGTGTTATTGTAGGTGATGATAAAGTAACGGTAAATATCTCTTTCGAGAAAAATCTCGGAGATGCAATTGATATCTCTTCAATACAACATACAGACAGTTCGATTGTTTTTTCAAGTCCCGACATAACAGTGAATGGAGGAATAGTGACTCTTGGTGGGACGCGTGCAGTGAATGAAAATATAACTGTAACTTCTTTTGGCGGAATAATTGAATATAACATATCGATAACCGCCGCTGCAAACGTAGAATCTGATGTAAAAGACGGGGTGGATTTTGCAGATTATATCCCCGAGAATGAAGAAATTATCTCGGTGACTCTTGACGGCGAGCCTTTTAGTCTTACTAACGGCAGCAAGGCTGAGTTCGCAAAAACTGATGCCGGAGAGAATGTAAAAGTATTTACTGTAAACGCTGTTTCTGGGAAGGAATATACGGTTAATCTTAAACTTTGGTCTCTTATAATTGATAATGAAGATGAACTTATTGCGATGAATCAATACTCTTACAGTGATACAGAATATTACGGATCGCAGAGAACATACGGGTGGGTCAAAATGAACGACGATATAACTATGACCAGAGAATGGAGTAAAG
>CALWBJ010000227.1 GCA_944376035.1 uncultured Clostridia bacterium
AATTACCAGAGTTCTGGAAGTTGCACGCAAAGCCAAAACCATTGGCCATTCCCTTGATGCCAAAGTTGAACTTTATGCCGAAGGCGAAGCGCTTGCAGTGCTCAAATCCGTAGAAAAAGATTTGCCGACCCTTTTGATTGTATCTCAGGCAGAATTGCACGAAGGCCTGACCGAAGCAGGCGAATCAACCACCCGTGAAGACTTGAAGGTTGTTGTTAAAGCCGCAGAAGGCCACAAATGCGAACGCTGCTGGATTTACAGCGACACCGTAGGTAAGGATGCAGAACACCCGACCCTGTGCGCACGCTGCGCAGAAGCAGTTAAATAATTTGATGTAAAACAAGCAAACATAAAAAACAGGCTTTTACCTGAACATTCAGGTGAAAGCCTGTTTGCTATCTTTACAGGTTTATAATTTTCTGTTAGAATAATAAAGCAAATGTGCTGCCATAACGGTAGGCGGTTAGCCCTCCAACGGAGGAACTGTGACCCTTCGATGATATAGAAATTCTGCTATGAAAATAACAGAAAATTCCTGTTGAAGAAGGTGATCCGCGTGGATATTTTAACGATGATGGCCTTTATAGGCTACACCGCAACGATATTTAGCGTCGGATATATGATTGGTTGTAACCATTCTAATAAACAGAAATAACCGCCCTCACGACCAATGAAGCGGTTATTTCTTAAACAATAACTAAATTCTTGGGCTAACCGTCTATTGGCAGCCATTTGTATTTCTATAATTATTATAACAAACAAAACCAAAAAGTCAAATAACATAAAATCCGGTAATTAAAAATAAAACCAAATGTCAACACAAAAAAAGTGGTGACGTTCGGTTTTTTTATTTTGCCCCAAAATCAAAAGTAAATTGGTAAATAAAACAAACGGTAAAGCACAAAAGTAAATTTTGGGGCAAAACAAGCCCTTGGCTGATAAAACTTGGCATAAAGAAAAAATAAGAAGGCGTACCCAAAGGGTACGCCCTTATTTTTTCACCTTGTTCTTTACACAGGCCAAACTAAATAAACGTAGTATAGCATTGCGAACTGGTTCCACTGCGGACAGCGAGAGCAGAACCCAACTGCGGTAGTTATAAAGTTACCACAAGACCTGAAAAAGTAAATGTCATTTCTATGGTAGTAGTCTTGTCGGGGGGGAAGTCTGTGATATAATAGTAACACAAACAAATACATTTAAATATAGATAGAATGAAAGGAAAGAGATGAATATGAGAAAGAAAGAAATTTTAGCTACTTTAGTGATGTTAACTTTAATGCAGGGGAGTGCGTATGCTGCTGAATATAACTCAAAGCATTTTAAAATTCACGAAGATGTGAATTGGGGAGAGTATGCTCTAGAAGTGGACGGTTCTGTATTGGTTATTCCTTACGGCGGTGATACGGTAACTATAGATGACGGAGTAACTTTGACTATGAATTTTGCTGACGGCACTTCGGTATCTGGGTCAAAAGGAGGATTGGCTCTTTCAATTGATGAGATGAACGATCCGGATAATCCTTTTGGGCATGAAGATCGCGATCTGAATATGTCTGGCGGTAAATTTATTGCAATAGGAGAAGGTAAAGATAAAGGCGGTATAGGTGGATGGATCACGGATACTGCTACTGGTCGTATCATGATAAATAATACAGATTTAGATTTTAGAGATTTTACATATGGATTTGCCTTAAAAGGTTCTGAAACGCACGTTGTAAATGATATAACGTATCTTGAGAATAAGTACGGCGTTTATGCGTATAATACAGGAAAATTTTTTGCTGAATCAAAAGATTTTTCTGCTGTTAACGGTGAAGTAGGACTTTACAGCGCAGGAAATGGAAGTATAGATATAAATAGTGATAAGATTCTGTTTCAGAATAATACATGTGCTGTAACTACTACTGGTGAAGGGCAAATTGAAATTACCGGACAAAAACTGCAGATGATTGATAATAATTATGGGGTTTCGAGCACTGGTAAAAGCGTTATAGTTGATGTTGACAAATTTCTTTTTGGCACATCTATGACGATAGATTTCCCTATTACAGCGGTCTATGGTGCTGCTAATACAAAAATTGAAGTGACAGCTGGAAATGCTGAATTGAAAGGGCAAGTTTTAGCAGAGGGAAATGCAGAAGTTAAGTTTTTAAAAGATGATAGTATAGAAAATGAACAAATGATTAGTGTATATTCACCTTTTGGTGACGCGGTTTCTGCTGGGTCGGATGATGGAAAAGTATCAATTGCTTTTGTTGCTAATACGTTAATCAATTCCCAAGGTGATGAAGTTTATCATGCCGACAAACAAGGCGTGCGCACCATTGCTGCTATCCGCGCTTTGCGTAATTCTGAAATTACATTGGATAATGCGGCAGGCGTTTATGGCGATATTATCGCCGGGCGCGGCATAGATAACAGTGACGCAACTGGCGGCAAAATTACTATTAACAGCGTTGATTATGCTGATTTTAAAGGTGATGTGCTGGCAGGCAACAAAGGTGTAATTGATTTAACTTTAAATAACGCAAATTATGAAGGGCGTGTTGATGACTACGCCGATGCAACTTTAAAAGATATGGTATTCCGTCCGGAAGAATTTGATGTTGCTGTAACTGACGGTGGCACTGTGAACATGACGCTGAATAATTCGGCATGGACAGCGCGCGGGCAAAACTTTGTAACGGAACTTGATTTTGGCGCAGAAGGCGGGCTTGTGGATTTATCGCAGGACGAAAATAATTCCGTAACAATCCGCAACCTAAACGGCAACGGTACTTTTAATATGCTGTTAAATTCCGAAGACCATTCAAAGAGTGATATGCTGTATATCGGAAAAAATACCGGCAGCCAGACCATTAACATTGTTGGCGGCATAACCGGCGGTTTGGAAAACATCAGTAAAGATAATCCGCTTCGTTTTGCAACGGTTGGCATTGACAGCGTTAGCGATGTGCCTGATGTGAATAACAGCGGCATCAGTGCGTATACACGCGATGGCGGTGTATTTGATGTAGAGTACACAGTAGAAAAAGAAGATTTTGATAAGGCTGATGCCGAAAATGAAAAATATAACGGTACAGGTAATGGACAGGGTGTAGATAAACCGGGCAATGATTTTGTAGAAAATGCGCTGGTTGGTAATCGTGACGCTGTTAACTGGATTATTACCGGTGCTAAAGAACAGCAGGAGTCTGACGCAGGCAAAACCATCATCAACATGAGCAAGGTAAACTATAACAATGCTATTTATATGGATAGATTGAATAAACGCCTCGGTGAAGCACGATACATCAGTCCGGAAGATGAACAAGGTATGTGGGTGCGCATCCGCCACGACAGAATTGGTAAGGACGATGCTTTTAGAAGCCAGAATACCATGTATGAAATGGGTTATGATGAAAAACAGGAATGCGATAACGGCGAACGCCGCGTTGGTTTTGCCATTGACTACATGGATGGCAAAGCAGAATACAGCGGCATTGCAGGTGACGGCGATGTAAAACGTTACGGTTTATGGCTGTATGACACATGGATGGGCGATAAAGGGCATTATGCTGATTACGTTGCCAAATGGGGACACCTTGAAAACGATTTTGACATTATGGCACGCAGTACCGGTGAAAAGATTACCGGCGATTACAGCAACAATGTATTCAGCGTAAGTGCGGAATACGGACGCAAAAAGGATATCGGCAACAACTGGTATTTTGAACCTCAGGCACAGTTGCAATTAGCGCGCGTAACCGGTGCAAGCTATACTACAAGTCAGAATACGGATGTAACTCTTGACGGCATTAACAGCTTAATCGGCCGTGCGGGCTTCCGCCTTGGGCGTGACGTTGACGAGCGCAGCACTATGTATGTAAAAGCCGACCTGCTGCACGAATTTTTAGGTGACCAGACGATTACGGCAACAGATGTAACCGGTACTTTGCGCGAAGAATACGAAAACAAAGGCACATGGTATGATGTAGGCTTTGGCTTTGCAACTGCGCTGGGCAATAACAGCTATGCCTTTATGGATTTTGAAAAATCCTTCGGCAACGACAACGACGAAACCTATCAGATTAATGCCGGTGTACAGTGGACATTTTAATTAATTAACAAAAGGGAGCATTGCTCCCTTTTGTTTTAAAAATATTTTAATATCAGGCAATAGAGTTAAATTTTAAACCTAAAATTAAAGGAGCTGAATTATGTCCGCTTCCACATTAAGTAACGAAATATTAAAAGATATTGCCGGCAACGGCAGTATAGAATATTGCTTATATAATCAGCGCAGCAAAAGTGGTATGCCTTCATGGGAAATTAAGATAAAAAATGAAAACGGCAGC
>CALWBJ010000228.1 GCA_944376035.1 uncultured Clostridia bacterium
CCAGAAATTCAGAAACGTGCTTTCAATTCACAGCTACGACTTTTTCTCAAAAAGGAGCATCGCTATAAAAATGTTGTGTATAAACGCAATCATGTTTCACGATCCTCCCCCTCATTATGGGGCTATCAGGGCTTGAAAACCGCCTCTTCCTTTCCATCTTCTTCTACCCCGCAAACACCAACAAAGGAACAGCAGCTTCGGGAATATCTGTCTGCTATCAGTCAAGATGAAGTAGAATTTAAGGAAATTATATGCGCTGAAATAAGCATTCCGGAACGCTGACCAAACAGAGGTATACCTCCCTGTGAATGTACCTTAAACATAATAAAAATATTGGCTGCCATCTCAATGCCTATGCGCTGAGATGGCAGCCTTTTTCTACACCGAGAGATTTGACGGCTGCTGGAAATCTAATTTGTGGTATCCACAGAGATAAGGCCTTTATTTGAATATACAATAATATAATTACTTCGTATTCAAAATTTTTATTTGAATATTTCAACCAACTGTACTACAATAAGGTCTTAAAAATTTATGGCTTTTTAAAGGGATGTGGAAAGGTGAGGTCTGCTTGGAACTGTTTATTTCCGATCTGGATGGCACATTGCTGAATCAATATGCACAACTTTCCACCACCAGCCGAAGCATTCTGGAGGGCTTACTGCGCCAGGGTCTCCCCTTTTCTGTGGCCTCTGCACGGACGCCGTTCTCTGTGCTGCCATTGTTGGAGGGTCTCCCGCTATGTCTGCCCTGGGTGTTGATGAATGGGGCACTGCTCTACAACCCCACTGAACAGAGTTTTCCCTATACTTGCCCCCTGGCCCAAAAGGACTGGACAACTCTGGCTACTGCCGAAGAGAAACTTGGGGTGGGTGGGCTCCTCTTTACGCTGGAGGAGGGACGAATCCGTTGCCACTGTGCACCCAGTGCTCCATCACCGCTCCAGAACTACTTTGACTGGGTCTTGTTACAACGCTATCCAGTTTTGTGGAATGGCTTTGGGCAGCGGAAGGCGTGGGAGCTGGCAGACATCCCTCTGCTCTATGGTATGTACTTGGACCACCGTCCAGAGACGCTGGCCCAAATGGCGGCGAATCTAGAGGAAGCAGGGCTGACAGTGGACTTTTATCAGGATGTGTACACCTCCGCCCGCTGGTATCTGGAGGTGTACAGTGCCCGCGCCTCAAAAGGGGCCGCGGTTCAAGAACTGCGCCGACAGTACGGTGTTTCCCATATTGTGGGTTTTGGGGATGGCTTCAATGACTGTTCTCTCTTTGGCGCTTGCGAAGAGGGCTATGCAGTCTCCAATGCCTGTCCAGAGTTGAAACAACAGGCCACAGAGATTATCGGAAGCAATGTGCAGGACGGTGTGGCCATCTATCTGAAGGAGAGGTGGAAGCGTGAAACAAATTCTGTTGGTAAGCCACTGCTTTTTGAACACAGCCTCCAAATGCCGGGGATATCGCCTTGACTCCATCCACGCCGAAGAGCAGCTGCGGCGGGACCTCCTCCACCGGGTGGTGGACCATGGAATTCAGCTGCTCCAACTCCCCTGCCCCGAGCTGACCCTCTATGGTCTGAACCGTTGGGGACACACCCGGGACCAGTTTGATAACCCCTTTTTCCGCCAGCACTGCCGGGAGCAACTAAAACCCATCTTCCTCCAGCTCCAGGCCTACGCTGCAGCGGAGGATGTGGAGCTGCTGGGGGTGCTTGGCATTGACGGCAGCCCCAGCTGCGGTGTGAAGTACACCTGTACTGGCCCCTGGGGCGGCGATTTTGGGGGGCGGGATGTGAGCGGTGTACTGGCTCAGGCTTCCACCGCACCGGGACCGGGAGTTTTGATGGAGATTTTGGCAGAAGAGTTGGCCCGATGCGGGTTATCCCTGCCCATGGACGGGCTGTACGCCCGGGAACCAGAGCGGGCACTGGCTCTGATTGGTCTGGGAGAAAAGGAGGGTAAACATGGCTGAGATTGCTCTGAAACATGTCTCTAAATCCTTCGGTTCTACCAAGGTAATTGAGGATTTGAGCCTTACACTCCGCTCGGGGGCGTTTACAGTGCTGCTGGGTCCTTCCGGCTGTGGAAAGACTACCTTACTACGAATGATTGCTGGCATTGGCCCTCCCACTAGCGGCCAAGTCTGGATAGATGGTGTGGATATCACTGATGTCCCGCCGGGCCGCCGAAATGTGGCTATGGTCTTTCAGAGCTACGCCATCTACCCCACCATGACGGTGCGGGAGAATATTGAGTTCTGTCTCAAAAACAACAAAGTCCCCAAGGCCGAGCGGAAGCGTCGGGTGGAACAGGTGGCCAAGACAGTAGGGCTGGAGGAGTATCTGGGCCGCAGGCCCGCCCAGCTCTCTGGCGGACAGCGGCAGCGGATTGCCTTAGCCCGGGCACTGGTGAAAGAGCCCGCCGTCTTTCTCATGGATGAACCGCTCTCTAACCTGGATGCCAAACTCCGCACCGCTATGCGCAGTGAGCTTATCCAGCTCCATCAAGAATTGGGGGCCACTTTTGTGTATGTCACCCATGACCAGGTAGAGTCTATGGCTATGGCGGACCACATTGTCTTGATGAACGAAGGAAAGATTATGCAGCAGAGCCCCCCGGAGGTCATCTACCGGGACCCGGACAACATCTTTACCGCCCAGTTTATTGGAACGCCTCCTACCAACATCCTGCCGGTTCGGGGGCAGACCTCCCGTCTGGGCTACCGCCCAGAGAACGTGTCCTTTCTGACAGATGAAGCAACCGCCGTCTATACCCGCCGCGGCAGCATTGTCACTCGGGAGATGTTGGGGGCAGAGGTGCTCTACAAAGTGCGGATTGCTGAGGGCGATGTGATGGTACGCAGCACCTGCTTCCAGTATCGCGCTGGGGATACTGTACGCTTAGGGGTGGATGAAAGTTCTCTCTACTTTTTTGATGGAGAGGGCCAGCGTATTCGGGAGGGATGTGAGAAACTCCTCTCCTATCTGGAGGAGGCACAGCCATGATACGCCGGAAAGCAAAACAAAAACTCCTCAGAGAGGATCGGGTATCTCACCGGCTGACTCCCTATCTGCTGGTGGCTCCATCCATGGTACTGCTGCTTATTTTTGTCTTTTATCCCCTAGTGAATCTGGTATACCTGAGTTTTTTTGATTACAACCTC
>CALWBJ010000229.1 GCA_944376035.1 uncultured Clostridia bacterium
CCCAACTTGAATCACGCCTATGAAATAAAGAAAATTCACAGATATCATTGTTATCATCTTACTTTTAAAATTCTTATATATGCAAACTAGATGCCCTTATGAATAATTTAGGAAAATATTTCAAAAAATTTAGAGAATCTAGACATTTAACGCTCAAAAATATTGCCAATGAATCCCTATCGATGGCTCAATTATCTAGGTTTGAAAATGGAACTTCCGATTTAACAATATCTAAGTTTCTATATTCGTTAAATGAATTAAATATATCGCTTGAAGAATTTATGTATGCTGTTAATAACTATAAAATGTCCCCTTTGAATGAATTGTTACTAAAAATCAACGAATACTCAACAACTAGAAATGATAAAGCTTTAAAAAAATTGCTGTATACACAACAGAATATAACTGATAAAAATAAAAAATTATCCAATATTCTCATCCAAATATGCTTGTATGATTTATCCGGTGAAAAACTTTACACTGAAGAAGATATCCATTATTTATCCGACTATCTTCTTTCTATTGATGACTGGGGAATGTATGAACTCTTACTTTTTTCTAATTCTATGAAAGCAATGAATCACCAAACAAGAATGATTCTGCTAAAAGAGATGAACCGCCGAACAGATTTATATACTAATATTCCAAAATATCGCCGAATTATTGCTTCTATGAATGTGAATGCTTATATCTACTGTATTGAGCTTGAAGAATGGGTAGATGCTCATTATTTTGAAAAGCAGTTGGAACTTGCTTACTTTCAAGAAGCAGAGATATACGAAAGACTAGTGTTTAAATATGCAAAAAATTTTTACAAGTTTAAGAAATTTCAAGATCAAAAAGCCTTACTCGAAATGAAAAAATGTATTGAATTATTTCAATTTGTCGATAGCGAGAATCTAGCTGAAAATTTTATTGAGCATCTAAACCAACATTTAGAACACTTCTGATTCTTACAGATTTTCATATATGTAAAAATTTTTTACGGTAAACTTTTTCATGATACTATCAAAAAAGGATAAGTCTTATCAATTAATAGCATAAAGTGTAAGCAATTTATCCGTGACATAAAAAAATAATTAGGAGTTAAAAATGATTGAAATAAACAAGGTGGTGAAAAGCTTTCATCACAAAGAAGTATTAAATATTGAACAATTAACCATTCATAAAGGGGAAACTGTGGCAGTCATGGGGATGAATGGTGCCGGGAAGTCCACTTTAATCAAACTCATTTCTGGGTTATTTAATCAAGATCAAGGCACGATTTTCGTCGATGGTCTGGCAAATACCGACCGTCATATCCACCAAAAAGTCAAATTCGTCTTAGAAAGCGGACGTGGCTATTATGACTATTTGACTGCCATGCAAAATATCCACTATTTTTTGAAACTGAACCAACTCTCGGTCAAACAAGTGCAACAAGAAATGTTAGACTATTTCGAATGGTTTGATTTCACTCCGTATCAAAACACCTTGGTCTCTGAGCTTTCTCAAGGGAACCGCCAAAAACTCTCCTTAATTATTGCGCTTTTATGCCAACCAGAAATTCTCTGTTTAGATGAACCGACTAATGGCTTAGATGTAGTCAGCAAGCGTAGATTAGGAGAAACGTTAGCCAAAATCCAGCAAAAGCGCGACCTGACCATCATTATGACAACCCATGACTTTACCTTTACCAAAGAGTTTGCCAGTCGAATCTTAATTATGAACCAAGGCAAACTCACCAAGGATGGATCATTTACACAATTATTTGGCCGTGAGCAAGATTGGTTGAGTTATCATTTCACCTGTCCACTGGAAAGCAAAGCAGCCTTGCAAGCAAAATTTCCTGAACTTCACTTTGAAGAAACGCAAGAAACGATCCAGTTTACTTGTAAAGAAGAAACGCAAAAAGATGAGATTTTACGCAACTTTAAAGTCTTGAGTTTCAAGGTCGAATTGCAGGACATGGATGACATTTTATATGAGGTGATTGCATGAGTTTAAGTGATTTAACGCGTGAATTTTTCCGCCAGTTGCAAGAAATGGGCCAATTTAAATTAAACTTACTTTTCGCTAACCTCTCCATCGTGATTATGGTTTCGGGTTATTTAGATTATTTTACAGGCCATCAATCTGTTGAAGCACTTTTTTTCTTGCTATTTACTTGGTATTTTGCCACCCACAGTATCACGCATCCAACGTTTTTTGTAGAAGATGAAGTCTATGATCGCACCCTCATCAGCGTGATTCAAAGTCGCAAAAGTTTGGTTAGTGTCTTGTTGTTAAAGATTATTGTGCAGATGCTGATTGATTTGGTAAAGGCGATTCCACTATTCTTATTGATTGCCTTCGTTATGAAAGTACCGTTTAATCATGGCGTTGCAGGTAGCCTCCTGATTTTTCTACTTTGCTTTGTAGTTATTTTTGGGCTATACGGGATGGGATTGGGTTTTGCCGGATTTAGCCTTTTATATAGTCGCACTTCAAGTGTTACAGGGTTAATTTCGTATTTTATGCTCTTTTTTACCGGGATTTTAACGCAGTCTACCAATGATGTTCTTGCACATTTGTTCC
>CALWBJ010000230.1 GCA_944376035.1 uncultured Clostridia bacterium
TATTCCCAGAAATGTGACGCTGCACTCCGGTGTGGACACGGAAGCCACAGCAGAGGCATTGTCGGTATCTGCCCTGCCGGATGCGGGAGATTTTTATGTAAACTGGAAAGTGCTGTGGCTGGGAGCATTTTTCCTGATCCTTGTGCTGGCGGCGGTCAGTCTGCTGCTGGTGAGGAAAATGCGCAGGCTGACCATCCGCCAGATGCTGGCAGGCGACGGGGGAAAAGGGAAGAGAAACCGGAACATTTACAGCCTGAAGCGGGAAAAGCTGACGGGGATTCTCACAAAGCGGTTTATGTTTTCCCGGAAGGGAACCTTTGCCGGGATTCTGCTCTCCTTGTCCATCGGAAGTGTGATTTTCCTGGGAGCGGCGTATGTGACGGAGAATACCAGAATCAACAATGATCTGACCTTTAAGGCCGATGACGGGTTGGGATCGGATATCCAGGTGTATGAGGATTCCGACAGCCTTTCCGATACGATTCCCGCGGATGTGACCGGGCAGCTTAAGGAGATTTCCGGGCTTAAGACCGTGCTGCCGGTGCGCTATATGCTGGGGGAGGTGCCGCTGGAAAACGGAAGTTTTCACTGGCCGGAATTTTACGCGGAGACGGCCGGGGAGGAAGGATTCGATCCGGACCCGCAGCTGATGGAGAAATATAACGGCCGGATTGTACAGACCGGCCAGGCGGATTACCGCCTGAAGGTGAATATTTACGGATATGACGATGAAATGCTGGAAAGCCTGAATGATTATCTGCTGGAGGGCGAAATCGATCCGGACCGGATGCGGCGGGACAATACGGTGATTTTCAAAACGCTGATGGATGGCCAGGGAAATTACGATGGCATCGATGTGTACGCAGGGGATACCATACAGGTGAAAACTCCGAAAGATTCCGCCGCGGATCCGGAGGTGCTGAAATTCCTTTCCGGTGAAGAGAATTACCGGGAGACCTCTTTTACGGTGGATGCGCTGGTCAGCCGTCCGCTGGCAAAGGTGGACACCTTCATCGGAGACGGGGGCGACAACGTGGTGGACATTATCATGACCAATGAGCAGATGGAGGAAAATTTCGGTGTCACCGGATACCAGACCATCAGCATTTCCGTGGAAGACGGGCAGGACGCCGCGGCGGCAGCGGACGCCATCCGCAGCGCCACAGCCGGAATCAGCCTGTGCGTGGTCCGGGACTATTCGGAGCAGATTGCGGCCCAGAACCTGTATCTGAATCAGCAGATCCTGTTTTTTGTGGGTATCGCGGCGGTACTTCTGGCCATCAGTATGCTGCATATCATGAACAGTATGCAGTATCTGGTGGCGGAGCGGAGATACGAATTTTCCGTACTGAGAGTCATGGGAATCACGGACGCGGGATTTCTGAAAATGCTCATGAAGGAGGGACTGCGGTACGGTATCGCCTCCAGTCTGGTGATGGCGGTGCTGTACTGGCTGGTGCAGAAGGTACTGTATTACTTTATGGTGCATGTGTATCTGTACCTGCATCCGCAGACGGCAATTCCCGGAGGTTATGTGATCGGCATGGTGCTGGTGAACCTGATCCTCTGCACGGCGGCAATGGCGCTTTCCGGGCGGAGTCTGCTGAAGAAGTCGATTTTGGAGCAGATATCTGTCTGAATTCAGATAAGTTTTCTTGAAGATACCGTGACCGTGTAGCGGCCGCGGTATCTTCAGTTGCGCCAGGGATACAGAGAAATATGTTGGCAAGATAGCTGAGGGGGAGTCTGGAATAGCAGACGAGGCTGCCGATGCGGCAAGACGGCGAAGAAGCGGCAGCAGCGCATTTATGCAGTAGGAGGTGTCGAAGTCCTACTGCAGGATCTGCAAAAACTTCATTTGTGCAGTAGAAAATGTCGAAAGCCTACTGCAGGATCTGCAAAAATTCCATTTGTGCAGTAGAAAATGTCAAAGTCCTACTGCAGGATCTGTAAAACTGCCATTTGTGCAGTAGGAAGTGCTGAAAAACTACTGTAGGATTTGTAAAAATTCCATTTGTGCAGTAGGAAGTGCCGGAAACCTACTGTAGGATTTTCAAAACCACCATTTGTACAGTAGGAAGTACCGAAAGCCTGCTGCAGGATTTTCGAAAATTACATTTGCACAGTAGAAAAGCTGAAAGCCTGCTGTAAGATTTGAAAAATTCCACTTGTCACGGGGAGATTTTTGGATTGAAGGAGGGTTTATTGCTTCCTGTTTCTGCGAGCCGCCGGAAGCGTGGGTGCAGAGAAAACGCTATAAACAGAGCGGCTTATCAAAGCTATGGATAAAAGCCGCGGGTTGTTTTTGTGTGATCATGAACTTGCCGCAGTGAGTGTCCATAGTGCCTGCCCGGAGAAAGCAGGACAACGGCAACGGCTCATAAGGGCATTGCTGCTCTGCGGGAGGCACTGAAAGAAGTGGGGGCTGTCGGTTAATACCGATTTTTAGCCCCTGACGTACAGGGAAGAGGCAAGCCCAGAGAATTCGGGCTTTTTTAAGACCAGAATTCTCCAGCGGACTGTCTCTTCCCTTTTACATGTCTTATTTCAGGGCGCAAAAACCCCTTGTCTGGATTTTGGGGAGCGCTCCCTCGCCTAAGCTGTTTTCTGCTCCTCTTTTCCTTCGTATTTCTCGATTTCATGCCGTAAAAAACGATGATATTTCATGATGTTCCTGCCAATCGCATACAGCATGAATTCTTTATACACTTTTTCTTCTGAGCGGTAGTGAAAACGCCGGAAGTTTTCGTTCTCTTTGATATCTCCAAAGTGCCCTTCTGTCTGGATCGACCG
>CALWBJ010000231.1 GCA_944376035.1 uncultured Clostridia bacterium
CGAAAAGCGGCGTATACAGTCCACACTGAATTGAAATCTGGTCAATGACGGCAAATACCGTGAAAGCCATGACCAATATGATAAATAATACAGAAACTTCTTGCATTGTAATTCCTCCTTTTACAAATTCTTTGCCAAAAACGCGGCAGCCCATCCTCTTACCGAGCCACCGCCCAAGCTGGAAAATGGCAGGGATTGCTGTTTTTTCGTTCCCCTTGCCTTTCACCTCCCCAGCATCGGCACGCCCTTTGGCGCATAATTACATTTTGCAGGCTTAAAATCCTTTTTTCCGCTGTAATTTGACAAGGTAAGTACTTACAGGCTCATATTAGCATAGTTGTAATGATATTTTAATAATTATATTTATTTTCTGTATTTATGCAATTCGATTACATATCACTAAAATGATTACATTTTTTGACATTTTATTTACTTTTCACCGTAATATCCCCATCAAAAATACAGAATGATTTTTTTATACAAAAAACCTGTCTGATTTTCTACGTTCCCTTTATCTGAGTAAAGTGCCAAAAGCGAAAAAAACACTATATCGCTCATTCTCCTGCGCCTGCTGACCGTAGGCACTTATATTGACACAACAGTCTGGGGCAATTTGCGACACAGCTTTTGCACAGGAGAAATCACAAAGGCGCCCGATATCCTGGCCGCTTTTTGTTTTCCCGACCCTTCTGCTGCGTTAAAAATGCCTATAAATTTGCAAAATCCTGCATTGTTATACATGTAAATATATGATACAATATCATAAAATGTACCATATGCACAGAGATGGTACGGGAATGGAGGAATGAAAATGAAAAAGATGCTGGCCATGGTAATGACTCTGTCCCTGCTGCTTGCAATGACGGCATGCGGCGGCAACCAGACAGAGGGCACTTCCGCGGACGCAGGCACGCAAACCTCGCAAACCGAACAGAACACAGAAAAGCAGCAGGCCACTGAATTTACATTCGACTTGGCAGACGGCGAAACCAAAGACGTTGCGGACACGATCTTTTCGCAGGACGTCACGATCAATGGCAACAACGGGCGGATCACTTTCGTAAACTGTGAATTCCAGGAAAATATTATCACCACTGCAACTGAAGGTACACAGATCATTCTGGAGCAGTCGGCGCTGGATGGACAGTGCATGTTCCAAAACGACGTGAAAGAGGCCACGGTGGAATGGTCTTTCCCCAAATTCCTTGTCGATTCCTCGGTGGACGTTGTGAGTGAGGACTGCATCGGTTCGGTCATCGCGCTTGGCGATTTTCCCGTTTCCTTTAACGGCCAAGAATTTACGATGCAGGATTCCGCATGGTTCTATGATCTGAGCGATCTGGAAGCCGGCCTTGTACCCTATGAGGGACAGGATGCAAACTATTATTGCGTCGTCCAGTGGTGGGAAGGCGACGAAAAGGTCGTGTTCGTCGAATGTGAATATGACCCGAATATGGAAGCGTAAAATAAGCTGCAAAGATACAAAAACCCGTTATTTCTTGCGAAATAACGGGTTTTTGCGGATTTCATAGCTGAATTTGCATACGTAGCGTGCTGATTATGCTACAGCTATATCTTTTAAAAATAATTCTGTGCACTTATACGGCTATAAAACAATGTATTTGATCAACAGCGGTTGTCAGAACCCAGCCATCAAGGAACGCTGGATTCGCCGCATCGACGATCTGAAACGGAAAAGGCACTATGAAGCGTTTTCAGAAAGGAATTGAGTGATACCGACGCGGAATTTGATTCCTTCCAGCTGTATTCGCAGAAACTGCAGATCCTGGCTGATAGAATTCGGATGCAGCGCGCAGTATAAGAATGCAATGAAAAGGAGCTGTTGTCGAAACCGTCACAGAGTACTCATATATTGAGAACTATTAAATTAACGACTGTTTATCATTCCAAAACCTAACCACGGCAAAAGCTAAAAAAGCCGCTTCATGGTATTCCCTGCCATGAAGCGGCTTTTTTTGTCCCCCCCCCAATCCAGCGGGCGCATCGGGGCGCACCCCCTCCCGCAACGCCATGGCGAACGATTTCAGGCCGATATGGGCAAAAATGACGGCGAAATTATGGGTGTTTATTACAAAAATCGCCCTAAAATCGCAAAATGCAACTAAAGGTTGCTGTGAAGTTGATTGAATGCAACCAAGCTGTCTGATACAATAAAATCCCAAAAGGAAATGAGTTCCAATTGCAAAATATACAAATTTAAGGTGATATCAGGAGGTGCCACGATGAAAGGGAAAAAAAGTTTCAAACGAACGCTCAAGCTAATTTTTGGAGTTATTTTGCTTTTGTTAATTTTATCAGAAGTTTTTATCGTTCTGGAAGCTATGGGATTTGGTTTGGCGATCGGCAATGGTGCGCTCTCTATTGTGCTCACGGTCGTAAGCATCGCAGCTGTCGCCGCGGGATACCATATTTTGTCGAAGAAGCTGCTCAAGCCCTTAGCTGAAATGGACGAGGCGGCGGTAGAGCTGGCGGCCGGTAATTTGAATGTAGATGTGCGCCATAAATCAGAGGACGAGATGGGTTATCTGGCGGACAGCTTCCGAAATCTGATTGCCGGAGAGAATACCATTATCAATGATATGACCCATATCATCCATGAGTTTAACGCAGGCAATTTCGACCAGCGAACGGAATGCGAGAGCGCATACAAGGGCAGTTTTGCCGTCTTACTCAGCGAGCTGAGAGATTTGGCGATCTCATTCAGCGGGATTATGCTTGACATTGACCAGGCAGCAGAACAGGTGGCGGCAGGGTCGGATGATCTGTCGTCGTGTTCACAGGATCTGGCACGGGGCGCAGTCGATCAGGCTGCGGTTGCAGAGGAACTCATGGCCGGAATTATTGAGATTACAGAAAAAGTCAGCAACAATACAGCGGCTACGAGTCAGGCCTGTGATAACGTGAAGGTAATCGGCGAGCAGGCAGAAATCAGCCGGCAGAAAATGAATGAGCTGATGGAGGCCATGGACAGCATCAAGGACGCTTCCAGCCAGATTGAACAGATTATCGGAAACATTGAGGAAATTGCGTCTCAGACCAATCTGCTGTCTCTGAACGCAGCCATTGAGGCTGCCCGCGCAGGAAGCGCCGGCAAGGGCTTTGCAGTCGTGGCCAGCGAGATTCGGAATCTGGCGGAAATGAGTTCAAAATCTGCAGTTACGACCAAAAATCTGCTGACCAAATCCATTGAGGACATCCGGAAAGGAAGCCATATCACCGAAGAAACAGCGAAATCGATGAATGTTGTGATTGAAGAGCTGAACAGACTGATATCGGCAGCGGAGCAAATTCAGGTAAGCTCCACCAGTCAGGAGAAAACCATGAAGGAGATTGAAGCAGGCGTTAAGCAGATCACCGGTGTCATCCAGAGCAATTCCGCAGCGGCGCAGCAGAATTCGGCAACCAGCCAGCAGCTGGCAGCGCAGTCTGCGATTTTGAAGGGCAAAGTGCTGCAGTTTAAGCTCAGAGAGGCTAGCTTATAAAAACAGCAGCATGCAAAAAGAACGGGGAGCGGTTTATATAAACCGTTCTCCTTTCCTTATATCTGTTGAATTTCTGAACAAATCTATTTGTATTTTGGTGGACAAGAGGTATAATAAAAGTACAGATTTTATCACAAACGGACGATTCTTTTGTACACTGTGGGTAATGGGGTATGTGCATGGGAAACGAACTGATGAACGAAGAAGGCCGGAGGGGCAGGGAACAGACGGCTATGCTGGGTGAGAATATCCGGCGCAAAAGAATGGAGCAGAACATTTCACAGGAATTTCTGGCGGAAAGGCTGGCTATCAGCAGGCAGTCTATTTCCAAATGGGAAAATGGCCTTTCCGAGCCTTCCACCAAGAATCTGGCGCAGCTTGCAGCGGTTTTTCATTGCGAAATGCACGAACTGCTCGGTGAAGGGGCACAGAGCGAAGAAGCGGAAAACATTCCTGTGATCGGGGTCGCGCTGTCCTCCAGGAATATCCGAAAGCTCAAGTATTTTTTCCAGGAGATGCCGTCCGATGTACTGGACTGCTACGGGAGCAGTTTTGTGATCAGCTGCGGGAAAAATGTTTCTGAAAGAAGAGATCTGACGGCGCTGGTTGAAAAATACAGCGGCCACAGTGCGCTGAGCCTGCTGCCCGGAGATCGGATTTCTCCTGGGAAAGTTTATCTGATGGACAGCGGGGATCACGGGGGAAGTTTTGACCAATTTTTTGCATCTCTTGCGCAGCAGTATGGGCAAAATGCGGTTGCGGTTTTCTTTTCCGACTTGGAAAGAGATGGAATGAAAGGCATCCGTCAGGTGAAGAAGGCCGGAGGGATGACGGTTTTAAGCGAAACGGAGAAAGCGCATAAAGACGACAAGTACTGGAGGGTTTCGGACAGCAGCCTCTTCGACTATATTTTGGAACCGGTGCACATGGGCTATTGGATTGCCGGCCACATTCGAAGGAAGTTTTTTTACCAGGAAGAAAAATATAATGGATTCGTGTCGTCAAGTTTTTTCCACCGTGTGCAGGAGTGTCTGAAAAAAATAGGCTCCCTGCCCTTGGCGGATCTCAAGGAAGAGATTTTAGTAAAGGCGCTTTTGGAGCGTTTTAATGCCTCCGGCCTTCCTTCTCTGGAGCATTATGGGCGTCTTCTGGAAAATTCCGAAGAAGAACAGCAGAAGATGAAGCAAAGCGTTTTGAAATATTTTTGTGCCCGAAAAGATGACTGGACCAGCCTGCTGGAGCTTGAGGATGTCATGCTGGATATGTATCCGGAATTTGACAGCATCCGCATCTGGCTCGCCGGCTGCGGCAATGGGCTGGACGCCTATGTGATCGCAATGATGCTGTCGGACTATATGGAGAGCCATCAGTGGCATGGAAGAGTAAAGCTGTTTGCCACGGACGTGGATGAGGAGATTGTGTCCGCAGCTATTCAAGGCCGCTTCACCGAGGACGATATCAAAGACCTCCCCAGCATATGGAAGCGGAAATATTTTCTGCAAAGGGAATCCGGTTATCAGGTCAATCAGGTCATCCGGAATATGATTATCTTTTCGGTGCATGATGTACTGACCAATCCGCCTTTTTCCAAGCTGGACCTTCTCATCTGCCGGAATGTGCTGCAAAAATTCCGAATCCGCAGCAGAAAGGCCATGATTGCCAGATTTTCTTATGCGCTCAACCAGAACGGCTGTCTGGTGCTTGGGCAGGGCGAGGATATCGACGAACTGTTCCTGTGGTTCGAAAATATTGAGGAATGCGACGGACACGTTTGGAAAAAGCAGAAAAGCGCTCCCCTTGCGCTTAATATGCCAGTCACTGAACAGGAACATTTTTCGGTGGGAAAGGTTGTGGAGGAGCTTCTTGCAGCCAGTATCCCCTCCTGTATCATTGTGGACGAGCGGTATGAGATTTTATACACCGGACAGGAGGCCGGCAAATACCTGCAATTTAAGGCAGGAGAGTTTTCCAAAAATCTTTTTGATAACATCGATAGGAAAATCAGCGTTTTAATTGATATGGCGCTGAAATATTTACAGCAGGAGGACAACCACCACAAAAGTATGGTTCTGAATACCAACGACAAAGCTTCGGGGGACATCAATATCCATGTGCTGAGCCGGGTGATTAAGGGCCATACCTATTATCTGATCTGGTTTGAAAAGCTGGATAAGGATGAGAAGCAGGATAAAATGTATGAAATTTTCAGCCAGAAGGAAGAAAAGCTGGAACAGGAGCTGAGTATCCTTCAGGCAAACCTCTATCAGGCCATGAAGGATCTGGACAATACCCGCGATAAATATGAGCTCATCAATGAAAAACTCCAGAGCAGCAACGAGGAACTGACATTGATGAACGACGAACTGCAGGTGGTGAATCAGGAACTGACAGCCTCCAACAGGAAACTGACCAGAGTGAATTCAGAATACCAGAATAAAATAAATGAAATGCCGGATTTTCTGCAGGAAGGAATCGACTTCTTCGAGCTCATGGATCTTCAGGCGATTTACTTGGACAGAAATTTATGTATTAAGAAAATGTCGGCCGGAATTCCGGATATTACCCACGTAAAGGAATACGATTTGGATAGAAATATCTCTACGCTGACTCTTATGGATGGCTATCTGGGATGGCAGGATGACGTGAAGGCGGCCGGAAGAGGAAACAAGATTGTTCGGGTGCTCAATGAAGCGTCGGGAAACCGGTACATTGTACAGATACTTCCCTATATTTTAACAGAGAACAAACCGGCAGGATATGTAATATTGATTCAGACGGTCGATGGGAAAAGGAGTGATAAATGATGAGCAGGGAATACCATGAAAATGACAGTTTCTGTATTGTGGGAATTGGAGCGTCCGCCGGTGGACTGGAGGCCCTTCAGGATTTTTTTAAGGAAATGCCCGATGACCCTGGGGCGGCATATGTCGTAATACAGCATCTTTCACCGGATTACAAGAGTATCATGGATGAGCTTTTGTCGAAATGCACAGGGATGCCCGTCGTTGTGGCGGAAGACGGCATGGAGGTGAAGTCCAACCATGTCTACCTGATTCCGCCGAAAAAGGAGCTGACGATTCGGGAAAACAGCTTGATCCTCACTGACCAGGGGCGGGTGAACCATGTAAACCTTGCCATTGACGCCTTTTTCAAATCCCTGGCGGACAACAGCGGAGCGCATGCCATTGCAGTGGTGCTTTCCGGAGCGGGAAGCGATGGCACGGAGGGGAGCCGTTACATAAAGGACTGCGGCGGTATGGTGATCGCGCAGGAGCCCGGCAGCGCAGCCTTTAACAGCATGCCGGTAAGCGTTATCCAGGCCAGACTAGCCGATTATGTGCTCAAGCCTTCCGAAATGGGAGAGGTCATCCGCTCTTATGTCAAACATCTTTTGAATCCGGATATGGATAAAGAGGAAATCTGGGAAGAAGGCGAGGTATTCAAAAATATTCTTCTGTATCTGCAGGAAAAGTGCGGGATCGACTTTTCAGATTACAAGGAGCAGACCATCCGCAGAAGGCTGGAGCGACGGGTGGGAATCAAACAGTTCTGCTCGCTAAAGGATTATTATAAATTTCTGATGGATTCCCAAGAGGAAAGAGAAAACCTTGTAAAGGAGTTTTTGATTGGGGTTACCGGATTTTTCAGAGATAAGGACGCCTTTGACTATCTGGAAGAGCATGTATTCCCGTTTCTGCAGCCGCAGAAAGCAGGGTACCGGATCTGGTCGGTCGCCTGCTCTACCGGAGAAGAAGCATATACTCTGGCAATGCTTTTGACCGAATATCTGGAGAAAAACCATATCGACAGCGACTTCAAAATTTTTGCCACGGATGTTGACCGGGAGGCGCTGAATGTAGCCAGCGCCGGCATTTATGCGGACAGTGCCGTTGCGGCGGTGCCGCCTGAATATCTGAAAAAATATTTTTCAAAGATCGAGGGCGGATATAAAATCAATTCCCAGATTCGGAAAAGAATTATTTTCTCGGTGCACGATGTACTGATGGATCCCCCCTTTTCCAAGCTGGATCTTCTTGTCTGCCGCAATCTTTTCATTTACTTAAAGCCTGTAGTACAGCAGAATCTTCTCCAGCGGTTTTATTATTCCCTGAATCAGGGCGGCTATCTGTTTATGGGAAACAGCGAATCCATCGGGGAGATGAGCGATGTATTCCTGTCCCAGTGCCGCAAATATAAGATTTATCAGAAAAAGGAGATGCCAAACAGCAGCGCCGTGACCAGCATACGGTTTAACCGCGACTACGGAAATAATTTCATGTACAATTACCGTATCCGGGAAAAAAGCGGCGAGCGGGGAATCGGAATTGAAAAAGTTCTGGAACAGGCCTTTTTCAAGATTGCGCCTCTTTTTGTGATTGTAAATGAAAACGATAATATCGTGTATACAGGCAGGGATATCAACAAGGTACTGCAGATCGGACAGGGCGTGTTCAGCCAGAATATTTTTGCCAATCTGCCGCACGGACTGGGCATTTTTGTCAACGGCATTCTCAGAAAGCTGAAGGAAGGGGCGCAGGAAGCGTCTGCGGTATGTGCGGCAGGCTTTCCCAGCTTCCCGCAAGGGAACGTCGTCATTTCCGGCTATCGGCTGGAGGTGGCAAAGGCGGTATTTTATCTGCTTGCTTTTGAAATTCGCGAGCTGCCCGATGAGGTAAGCGGGAAAAAGAATGACGAACTCCTGTTGACTGGCGAACGGATCACGGATCTGGAAGAGGAGCTCAGGATTACCAGAGAGAATCTCCAGGCCACCATTGAAGAACTGGAGACGGCAAACGAGGAGCTGCAGAGCACCAACGAGGAACTGGTTGCGGCCAATGAAGAACTGCAGAGCACCAACGAGGAGTTGCAGTCCGTAAATGAGGAGCTGTATACCGTGAACTCCGAATACCAGTCCAAGCTGGACGAGATGACCCATGTGAATATGGACATGGACAATCTTCTGAATAATGTGGAGGTCGGCGCGCTGTATCTGGACAATCAGTTCAGAATCCGCAAGATAACGCCCATGATTCCCAGAATCACGCACATTATGGATGTGGATGTGGGACGGCCTATCTCCCACCTGTCCCTGATGGAGACCTATCCTAATTGGAAGGAAGATATTGAGGAGGTTGCGCGGACACGCCAGCCTCTTGACCGTGAGATTTCCGAGCCGGGCGGCAGATACTGGCTGGTAAGGATCCGGCCTTACAGAACGGATTACAATTCTGTTGAGGGCATCATCATGACCTTCGTAGAAGCTACGGAGCTGCGCATGATGAAAAACTCCACCTTTTCCAATGCAGGGCTATTATACTGGCAGCGTGAAAACTGTCAGGTGATGCAGTGGAGATACCGGATCGACACGAATCTGTGTACGATTTATAAAACGGGAGGCTTCGATGTCGAGAAGGAGTTTACCATCCGTCCGGAAGAGTTCCATGAGATGCTGCATCCGGATGATCAGCTGCATGTCATCAGCGCCCTCAAGGAGCTTCAGGAAACGGACAAAAAGAGCTGCGAGCTTACATGCCGCCTGAAAAGCACAAGTGAATTGGGACTCAAGGGCTGGCTGTATCTGGAGATTTACAAGCTGGAGCCAAAGGACGGCAACGAGGCAAATGCCCTGCAGGGAACGGTAACCAGCCTGGAAACGGTTTAAGAGGGTACATTCGCTGAAAAATCGGCATATTTCTACTGCCATTTTATTGTACAACCCGCAGGATATCTTTAGGATGCTGCCGCAAATACTTTTCCAATTTGTATGAGAGGCCGCCGAAAACCTTCGGTTTTCGACGGCCTCTTGATCAGAACCACGCTTCCGACCGAATTTTACGCAAAAAGTTCCTCTATGCGCAGTTCTTTTGCGCTCAAAGTATAGAATCCTGTCAGCGCTATTTTTTGCAAGCTTCGTGAAAATAAAAAAACGGGCCTGTTGCAAAATAGGCCAAAGAAAAAAAGACAGGCAGGGCAGCCCGAAAAGGGTTGCCTTGCCTGCCTTTTTGCTTTAGGCTTAGTTTGTGAACACAAAACCAAAGCAAGACCAGTGTAACGTATATGAGCGGCGAGGTCAACTGGTACTTGCGCTGAATTGCGAAAAGATGATACCGGAGAACGCACCTGTCCGGCTGGTAAGCGCGGTGTTGGAGGAGTTGGATTACGAAAGATTGTACCGCGCCTATTCTCCCCGAGGGAGGAAATCAGCAGCCGACCCGCAGGTGTTGTTTGAGGTAATGGTGTACGGATACCTGTGCGGGATCTATTCCAGCCGCAAGCTGGAGGAGGCCTGCCGGTACCGTGTGGACTTCATGTGGCTGCTTGGGGATGAGAAAGCGCCGGACCACAGCACGCTGGCCCGGTTCCGGACGGGACGGTGCCGTGAGGCGCTGGAGGGGCTGTTCTACCAGCTGGTTAAGAGACTGGAGGCTATGGGTGAGACAGACCATCGTACAGTCTTTGTAGACGGCACCAAACTGGAGAGCCGCGCTGGACGGTATACCTTTGTGTGGCGGAAAAGCGTGGAAAAGCACCTGGCAAAGGTGAAGGAGCAGGTGCGTAAGGCGACGGGCCTGACCTCCCCAGCCGCTCTGCAGTCCCATTTGGAGAGTCTGGCTAAGGAAATCTGCTTTGTCCACGGCAAGGGGAAGCGGAAAAGCCTGAAACAAAAGGACTGGGAACGCCTGTCTGGGCTGCTGGAACGCTGGGAAGGATATGAAACACAGCTGTCCACGATGGGGGAAGGCCGCAACAGCTACGCCAAGACGGATGAGGATGCCACCTTCATGCGGATGAAGGAGGATCACATGCGCAATGGGCAGCTCAAGCCTGGGTACAATGTACAGATCGCGGTGAACAGTGAGTATATCACTGGTATCGAGGCATTTTCTGACCGGAATGACGTCAGAACCCTCAGACCGTTCCTGCGGCGGCTGGAGAAGTTCCAGCAAGCTAGATATGAGGAAGTAGTGGCGGATGCTGGGTATGAGAGCCTGGACAACTACCTCTACTTGGATTCTACCGGCCAGACTTGCCTGATCAAGCCCGCGAATTACGACCAGAAGAAACGCAAAAAGTTTCAAAAGCAGATCGGTCGGATAGAGAACATGGCTTATGATCCGGAAGAAGACTGCTTTACCTGCGCCCAAGGCAGAAAGCTTTCGCTGTGTCGGGAATACACAGAAGAAAAAGACAGCCGGTTTGTCACTACGGCCTGGTACCGGTGTGAAAACTGCGCCGGCTGCCCCTGCCGCAGTTTGTGCTGCCGAGCCAAGGACCCAGAGCAGCCGAAACAGCTGTGTCTGCAAAAGACTTTTTGGGAGAAGCGTGCGGAAACCACTCAGCGCATCACTTCCCAGCGGGGCATCCATCTGCGCCTGTGCCGCTCCATCCAGGTGGAGGGGGCATTTGCTCTGCTCAAAAACGACTTTGGCTTCCGCAGATTCCTCACCCGCGGCAGGGCCAACATCCGAGCCGAGCTGTTCCTGCTGGCCATGGCTTTTGATCTGAAAAAGCTGTGGATGAAGCGGGAACACGGCCGTCTCCAGACCCGTGTTTCTGAAAAAATGACCGCTTAGCTCCTGACAACAGAATCATTCCACATTTGATGCTGGAATTTACCCCAGCGTCTGCTTTGCCATGCCTTTTTCCTTCCCCAAACGCTTGTTTTTCCACAACCTATCGGCTACATACTCCTTTGGACGGCGCATAAAAGGGCGCGCTGCAGATTTCATTTCTGCAACGCGCCCTTTTTGCTGGAATCAGTCTTGTTTCAGAAAGGTGTTGCAGAAGTCGTCTGCGGGGATGGGCTTGCTGTAATAGTAGCCCTGTCCGTAGTCGCACCCCATGGAGAGGATGAGTGCTTCGTCCTCTGCTGTTTCGACGCCCTCCGTCACCGTCTCAATCCCCAGCTTTTTTGCCATAGCAAAGATGGAAAACATGACTTCGTGCTGGGAGCTTCTCTGCTCCTTCCTCAAATCCAGCAGGAACATGCGATCCAATTTTATCTGGTTGATCTGCAATTTTCCCAACGTATTCAGAGAGGAATAGCCCGAGCCGAAATCGTACATGGATACACAGAATCCGGCATTATTCAGGCGTGCGATGGTGTCGTTTAACTCGGCGATGTTTTCAAACGCCAGACCTTCCAAAATTTCCAGGATGATATACTTGGGGGACACCTGATAGCGGGAGGTGATTTCCAGCAGCTTTTCAACATAATGATCGCTGACAAACAGGGATTTGGTCTGCTTGATGGAAATGGTGATGGGAGCAAGTCCCGCATCCATCCACTTCCGCAAAAGCTGACAGGATTTTTCCAGCATATAAAGGTCCAGCTCTTTGCAGAAGCCGTTCTGTTCAAACAGAGGGATAAACTGGTCGGGGAAGAGAAGGCCCCGCTCGCTGGTCTTCCAGCGCACCAACGCCTCTGCGCTGTCAATTTGCTTGGTGCGCAGATTCATCTTCGGCTGGAGGTAGACCTGATATTCACTCTCTGCGAGGGCGCGGTGCATATTTGCTTCGATATATTGCCGCAGCTGCTCCTCCTGGTGCATGGAGTCATCATACATGCAGACAATGGAATCCACGGTTTGTTTTGCGTGCGCCAATGCCACCATCAGGCAGTTCAGATTGGCCTGAGTATTGGACAGATCGGGAGAAGTGGCAGAGGACACCGCGCCGCAGTAAATGGAAATCCGATAGCCGTCCAGCAAATCCTCCGCCATTGCCTTCAGCTGCGCTTGAATCACTTCTACACGGTGGTTGACATCCTCCGGCTGAGAATCGGAGACCGCCAGATAGAAGCAATCGGCGGAGGGACGGCAGAGCAGCTCCCGTTCCTTCAAATTGGCCGCCAGAATATCTTTGATCTTGCAGAGCAGCTGATCGGCGCGTTGTGTGCCATAGGTGTCGTTGATGTACTTGAAGTTGTGGATATTCAAAGCCACCAGTGCACCTAGATCGCTGTCCGCCATTTTTTGCTCCACAAGCTTACAGAAATAGGTGCGGTTGTATGCGCCGGTCAGTTCATCATAGATAGAGAGGTGCAGGACCTTATTCTCACTGGCCAGTGTTTTGTACGCCATTTTTTTGTGGTAGATGTAGAAGAAGAACAGGCTGAGAATACAAATGGCGCTGATCGAGACCACCAAAATGGCCGACCGGTTTGCCATAATCCACTCAATGGGGGTGTACTCGATTTTGTCCGAAAGATGGGCCGAGAGACGGGCCTGTGTATCCCGGTCACTGATGGAACTGGCAAACTGATTCAAGAGGGAGACCATCCGACTGGCGTCAGGCAGGTCATTGGTCACAGCGACTGCATAGGAAAACTCTCTGGTATTGGCCCAGTCGGTTACGACATTGTCATAGACCACCTCTTTGCGGAGGTAGTAGTTCAGAGAATATCCATCAATCCAGGCACAGCATTCTGTATCGGACAAGACATTATCCAGAGCTTCCTCTGTTTTCATGTTAAATTCCAATACTTCTTCCCCGGTATCCTTATGATCGACGGAATAGGTGCGCACAGCATAACTAGAAAAATAGGGAAGCGATAGTCGGATGCCTTTTTCAAAGGTGAGTGCGGAATCGGTTGCAATACAGGCGATTAAATCCACTTCCTTGTTCCGAATCAATTCCGTCGCGGTGCTCAGATCCTCTGCGATGACAGGCTCATATTCCAGGCCGACGCTTTCCGCGAAGTCGTCAAAGTAATCGACCGCAAATCCGCTCAGTTCACCATCCTTGATATACTGAAAGGGGGCATTTCCGGTGAAAAACAACACGCGGAGGGAGCCCAATGACTGAATATACGCCAATTCGTCCTTAGATGCGCGGAAATAGTCCGAGGAATTCAGAAAATAGCGCTCATACAGCTCATGCTGCAAATTCTCATAGGAAATCGATACAATCTCCAGAGCGGCGTTGAGCTCCGGAAGCAAGTCTTCCCGGTCCGGGGAGAGTGCAAAATAGTAAGGCGAAGGGGAAAAGCGTCCAATGCTCCTCAGACCATCCAGCAGGGAAATGTCCACCTGGAGCATAGCGTCTACCTCGCCGGAACGGACCGCTTTGATCATCTCCCGGGTGGTTGTATATTCCACCACCTGATAGGTAAACCCGTTGACCTTTGCATACTGTTCCAGAAGTTCCAGCCTTGCGGACATTCTAGGATAGGATGCAACCGTGATTCCGTCCCAGTTGGAGAAGTGCTCCGCAATATGAGCGGGGTCCTCCCGAACGGCCAGAACGGTGTAGGTAGAGCCGTAGCTATAATTGGGGTAGAGGAACCGATCATCCAGAGAAGAACTGCGGTTCATCGTGCCCATCATATCGATTTCACCGTCTTCCAGCTTGTTCAACAGAATCGACAGCTGGGTGTTCACATCTCCGGGGGCCTGCACATACTCAATCTCCCAGTCTGTAAACAGGGATAGCTGATTTAAATAGTCCACCAAATATCCGGCGTAATTCCCGTCTTCATCAATATAGGAGATACCGTCCTGAATGGGAAACCCCACACGTACAATTTTTTCAGACGAGGTCTGTGCACCGGCTGTTATAAAGTTGCAGAGCAATATGATACTGACGATCAGCACTGCGATCAAGTTTTTAAAATATTTCATATCGCCACATCTCTCTGTCAAAGATTTGCGCTCTCTATCCTTTGATTGTACCCCGACTGAGCCATTAAGTCAATTATTTCCACACAATTGACCACTTTAAGTCAAAGAATGGAACAAATTTTACCCATAAATGGAATTGTCTTTGCTTTTTAATGAAAATACGCCCCGGCTTTTTACAAGTCGGGGTGGTCAGACGAGCGGCTTTACTGATATACGGAAGGGAGCCTAAGACAGCTCCTTAGACTCCCTTGTGCCAAGTTCAGCGCGGTAAGTGACCTGTTTCAACCGGGAAGTCATCTGTGTTACTTTTCCTTCAAGAGTTTGCGCAGCTCCTCCATAAAGGTGCTGATGTCCTTGAACTGACGGTACACAGAGACAAAGCGGATATAGGCCACTTCGTCCACATTGCGCAGACGTTCCATCACCATCTCACCAATCTGTGTGGTGGTGATCTCACGGGTCATCTCGTTCTGGAGGGTCTGCTCGATCTCATCCGCGATGTGCTCCAGAGCGTCAAAGGCCACCGGGCGCTTCTCACAGGCCCGGAGCATTCCCCCCAGCACCTTTCCTTTGTCAAAGGCCTGACGGCTTCCATCCCGTTTGATGACAACCAAAGGGATGCTCTCCATCGTTTCATAGGTGGTAAAACGCCGGTGACACACCAGGCACTCCCGGCGGCGGCGAATACTGGAACCCTCATCAGAGGGGCGGGAATCCACAACTTTACTCTCGGGATTGGAACAAAATGGACATCTCATGGGTACGTAACCTCCCTGGCTGCGTATAAGCCGGCTCTTCGCTGAGCCGGAATTGGGCCCTCATTTCCAGTTTTTATTATAACATGATTTCCCCCTGTTTTGCATCCTTTTTTTCCGGGCAGGTATGAAAGACGAGAAGGCTGGACAGACTATGTTCGTGGAAAGTGAGGTGAGATCCATGCAGAGCAACAGCCATGATCTCCGCAAGACCAACAAGGCCAAGAACCCCGCCGCTCAGGACCAGAAGCAGGACAGCGGCGCTCAGAACTGCAAGCACAACGGCATGCAGAACAAAAGCGACACCAACAGCAAATACTAAGGCCCAGCCGGCAGACGGCCCCATTTGGGACCGCCTGCCGGTCTGTCTTTTCCCTGATATTGGACGGCAAAAAATTTTCCCAAAATATTTTCAAATTTTGCTTGACATTCCCGCGCTTTCTGTTATAATAAATCCTGCGCTCAGCGAGAGCGAGATAAAAATAGCGGGTTTGTGTAAGGGTAGCACAGCAGACTCTGACTCTGTATGTGAGGGTTCGAATCCTTCACCCGCTGCCAAAAAGCCGGACACGAGATTTCGTGTCCAGCTTTTTCTTTTCCTGCGGGAGTGGAATGAGAAGGGGCACAGCGTCTGCTGTGCCCCTTCTCATTTTTATGGTGCATTAGGGAAAGAGCAAATCGGCCATCACCGACTTGCGGACTTTGCCCACATCGGTTTTTCGGATGACGTTGCGCAGGGGGAGCACTGCGCTGGGGCTGACGCTCAGCTCGTCCACCCCAATGGCGAGGAAGGTCTCGGTGAGCTCCAAATCGGCGGCCAGCTCCCCGCAGATGCCCACCCACTTGCCATAGCGGTGGGCGTTGTCCACCACGGTTTTGATAGCCCGCAGCACAGCGGGGTGGTGGGGGTCAAAGAACTTGCCCAGAATGCTGGACTGACGGCCACAGGCCAGGGTGTACTGGGTGAGGTCGTTGGTGCCAATGCTGAAGAAATCCACCGCCCGGGCCAGCTCGTCACTCATGGTGACCGCGGCGGGGGTTTCCACCATAATACCGATCTGGATGCCGGTCTCATCGTAGGGGATACCCTCCTCCTTCAGCTCCTGGGCCACGGCCAGACAGGCCCGCTTGCACTCCTGGACCTCCCACAGGCTGGTGACCATGGGGAACATGATGCCCAGCTTACCATAGGCGCTGGCGCGGTAGAGAGCCCGCAGCTGGGTGCGGAAAATCTCGGGACGGGTCAGACAGATGCGCAGAGCCCGCATGCCCATGGCGGGGGTCTCTTCCTTCTCCAGGTTGAAATAGCCGATCTGTTTGTCCGCGCCAATGTCCAGGGTGCGGATGATGACCATTTTTCCCTCCATGGCGGAGAGCACTTCCCGGTAGGCCTGGAACTGCATCTCTTCATCGGGGTAGTCATCGCACTGGAGGTAGAGGAACTCACTGCGGAACAGGCCGATGCCGCCGCCATCGTTGTTCTTCACTGCCGGCACATCTTGAGGGGTGCCGATGTTGCAGTAGACGTTCACCTTCTGGCCGTCCAGGGTGATATTCTCCTGGCCTTTGAGGGTCTCCAGCAGGCGCTTGAGCTCCAGCTGCTCCTCCCGCTTTTTCAGCATGGTCTCCCGGATGAGGGGGTCGGCCTCCACCACGGCCTGGCCGGTGCCGCCGTCCAGAATAATCTCCCGGCCCTCCATCTCCGGCTTGAGGGCGTCCGCCACCCCAATGATGGCGGGAATCCCCATGGTGCGGGCCAGAATGGCGGTATGGCTGGAAGAGGAGCCACCAGCGGTGATAAAACCTAAAATCGTGCTCTTTTCCATCTGGACTGTCTCA
>CALWBJ010000232.1 GCA_944376035.1 uncultured Clostridia bacterium
CCTGAATAATTTCATTAATTTCATGAAATTCTCGTCTGAAACCTCGACGAATCTTCAGTCGTTCTTTTTCGTCAACAGTAGTCGGCTTTAATAAATAATCCACATAGTAGCGATAACCAGCAATCGAAGGGATACGTCCAGAAGAAGAATGGGTCTTTGCTAATAATCCATGTTCTTCTAAACTTTTCATCTCATTGCGAATGGTGGCTGAACTTGCATCTATGCCGTCATTCATTAACTTTTTAGAACCAACAGGCTGATTGTTTTTTGTGTAATTTTGGATGATCAATCGTAGTATATCTTTTTGTCTTTGCGTTAACATTGTCTCACCCCTTATTAGCACTCTATGTTCTTAAGTGCTAATACAATTATAAATATATCACACTTCTAATAATTGTCAAGAAAAAGAACCAAAAAAATTAGCACTCTCGATTAAAGAGTGCTAATTTTAACATTTCTTAAGATTTAGAACAACTCATCGCCACTCTTGAACTCTAATCCAGGATGATTATCAAAACGAACCACACCGATTGCAACTTCAGGTCCAACAGCTTTTTTCACTTGAGCTACCCCTTCGATACCAAAACCGCCACATAATTCAATCGCATTGACACCATTGGCCACTAAATCTTTGGCAGCTAAAATAGCATCGGCATAATCTTTAGCACCGACAGTTGTTAAGTCAACCGCTTCTGTTTGGACCACACTGCGATTTTTCTTATAGTCTGCATTAGGCGCTAAAAAGATAAACGCTGCATTCAGTTTCATTTCAATCACCTCATCTTATAATACAAGTGCATATGGATGTTCTAAGTAGAAGATGACACGAGCTAAGAAATCAGCTGCAGGAGCGCCATCGATTACTTGATGATCAAATGTTAAACTTAATGGTAATTTTTGTTTTTGAATCACTTGACCATCTTCTAAAGCCAACTCGCTCATTAATGTACCTACACCTAAGATACCAACTTCAGGCGTATTCAAGATTGGTGTGAAGTATTCTACACCAGTTTTACCAATATTAGTAATTGTAAAGGTTGAGCCAGCATAATGTTCACCAGATAACGTACCATCTTGGGCTTTGCTGATACGATCTTGCAATGTCTTAGCTAATGTTGTTAAAGTCATCTTATCAGCATCTTCAACAACTGGTACAACTAAGCCATCATCTAATGCAACAGCCATACCTAAATGAACAGCTTCAACTTCTTCTAATTGACCATTACCATACCAAGCATTCATCGCTGGTTTGTCTTTCAAAGCAAGAATAACCGCTCTTGATAATAAAGTTGTAATACTTGTTTGGCCATCGTTTAATGGAATATCGGCTTTTTCCTTCAAGTCTTTTCTGAAGGCCATTAAACTTGTAATATCGGCTTTTTGATGAATGGTAAGTTGTGCGCTTTGATGTAAACTATTCATCATACGTTGCGCAATCGTCTTACGCATACCCTTCAAGCCTTCGCCATAGCTTGCTGGTGCTGCTGCCTGCGTAGTTACTTGTGGTTGGTACATTTCTACGTCGCGACGTGTAATACGACCATTACCACCCGTACCATTAATTAATGAAATATCATATCCTTTGCTTGCAGCGATTTTACGTGCAAGTGGTGTAATAAAGATTCTATCACCACTACGAGCAACTTTAGCTTCTGGTGCTGGAGCTGCTTTTGGTGCACTTTCTTCTTTTGCTGGAGCCGGTGTTTCTTCTTTAGGTGTTGGTGCTGCTGATTGAACAACTTCGCCTGCTGCGCCAATTACTGCAATTGGTTCTTTACATGGTACTTCTTGTCCAACAGCTACCAAATTAGAGATAACCCCAGCTTCAGGTGCTTCTACATCGTGGGTTAATTTTTCTGAGCTAATCGTACATACGACTTCTCCTTTTTCCACGGTATCCCCTTCATTTTTGAACCATTGATCGACGGTTCCTTCTGTCATTGTCAAACCTAATTTTGGCATTAATACTTCTGTTGCCATGCGCACTCACCCCCTTATTTCTTTAAGTCGTCAATAATTTCTGCGGCTTCTTCCATTACGCGTTTTGCATTTGGTAAGTATAATTGTTCTAGATTTGTTGCAAATGGAACAGGTGTATTTGGAGCAGTGACACATTTAATTGGTCCATCTAGATAATCAAATGCTTTGTTTCCGATAACTGCTGCAATATCAGTAGCTGTATTATTGTGTGGGTTTGCTTCATCGATAACAATTAAGCGACCTGTTTTCTTCACAGAATTGATAATTGTTTCTTGATCCCAAGGGGCAACAGTTACAAGGTCAATAACTTCAACTGAAACGCCTTCTTTTTCTAATTTTTCAGCAACTTCTAAAGCTACATAAAGCATCTTACCAATTGTAACAATCGTTAAATCAGTACCTTCACGTTTTACTTTAGCTTTACCAATTTCTACAGTATAGTATTCTTCTGGCACTTCATCTTTTAAGCCATATAAAGTTTTATCTTCAAAGTATACAACGATATTATCATCGGCAATTGCTGCATTTAATAATCCTTTGGCATCATATGGATTTGAAGGTACTACGACTTTCAAACCAGGAATTGAACCAAACATGCCATAGTATGAACCAAAGTGTTGCGCAGCGGCACTTGCACCGGCACCATGACAAGTACGAATAGTCATAGGAATTTTTGCTTTACCACCGAACATATAACGCATCTTAGAACCTTGTGCTAAAATCGTATCAAAACAGAATCCTAAGAAGTCGTTGAACATTAATTCAGGTACTGGACGTAATCCAGTTGCAGCAGCCCCAACAGCCGCACCCATATAACCCATTTCAGAAATAGGGATATCAATCACATGTTCGCGACCAAATTTTTGCATCAAGCCTTTGGTTACACCGAATACACCGCCCCATGCGTCTTCATTTTCTTCTTCTAAGTGTATA
>CALWBJ010000233.1 GCA_944376035.1 uncultured Clostridia bacterium
ATCTTTTGCTCGCTTTCTTTCCGTATTTGTGCAGAGATGCTATCCTGGGACAGCTGGTACATATAATATGAGAAAAGGCTTTGCTTGATTTTCTCCATTACACGCTTAAATTCTTCGCTGATCAGAAAATCATTAAGAATGGTCGCATCTTGAGAAACATACAGTTGTTGCTCTTCTTCGCTGCTGGAGTTTTCTTTACATTGGACGAGTTCATCAATCGCCCTGTCACACAAGCCAAGCTGCTCAGAAATCTCATGATATTCCTGTTTACGTGAGTTGGACAGCCCTAGCAAATAGTCCACCGACACATCATAAAAATCCGAAAAGGCCACCAAATATTCGATGCTCATGCTGCGGGTGCGGCCATACAGATGATGAAGAGGATCATTGATTTCATAATTTTTGAGATTTGTATGGCTGATGTTGACGCCATGCTCTGCAAGTTGCTTGGAAAGCTGTTCAAAGGACAGCTTTTTTTCTTTGCGTAGATCTTCCAGCCGCTCTTTGGTTAGAGCCATCCTCGCTTCGTCATACAGCATGAGTTGATTCCTCCATCTATTTATAAACTATAATTTATAAGTTATTCTTGCTAGAAACCAAAATAATTTGTGGTTGATATACCGCACGTCACCTGTCTCTGCGATATAATTCAATTATAGTTTATGATCTGAAAATATTATAAACTACAAACCTTACAAAATCAATTCTCTAAATGAAATGGAGGAAAGCGCATGGAAAAATACCTGTACAAGCTGCAACCGCAAAGCTGGGAGGAAAAACAATTTGTCAATTCAAATGACACCCAGGCAAAGGAGAAAAGCCAATGCGCTGCTTCGAAAATTTTGCTGCAATTATGACGGTGGAAACTGTATCGCACTGGACGATGGTGAGCCTTGTATCTGTGTACAGAGCATCTCCCACTCTCTGTGCTGCACCTGGTTCCGGGATTGGGTCCTGCCGGGAACCCCAATTCTATATTCGGAAATCATGGAGGTGAAGGGAGTCAAGCGGTGTGTGGAATGCGGTGCTCCATTTCAGGCCAAATCCAATCGAGCCAAATATTGCGCAGAATGCGCCCGTCAGGTTCACCGCCGACAGAAAACAGCAAGTGACAGGAAACGGAGGTCGAGAAACGACAAATAGAGTGCCCTCATGCGGATATATACCCCATTTGCAAACTGGCAACTATGGAGGTGAATACACGGTATCCTTGACCCCTCAAAATCAGGTTCTAATTGTCCGCAAGGAGGTAAATGCACCATGCCAACAAAACCCTTTTACATTCGCCAGAAACCACCGGCCCAGAGCTTTATCCAGCTGCCCGGCTTTCTGTTCGAGGCTCCAAGTTTTTGCTCTCTCTCTAACGAAGCGAAAATTTTGTACGCGATGATCCTGCGCCGGACGGAGCTATCCCGGAAAAGCGGGTGGGCGGATGATTACGGCAAAATTTATCTGTACTATCCTATCAATGAGGTGTGCGGGCTGCTGCACTGTGGCCGCCAGAAGGCGGTAGATACTCTGCGGGAGCTGCAATATGCCGATCTGGTGTCCATCAAAAAAACAGGGGTGTGGAAAACCAAACCGGATATACCCAAAACGCTACGAGGTGGTTTCACACACCGACTTCAAGGAATCCGGTTGAAGCACGCCAGAAGTGCGGAAAGTAGGCCCTGTAAGTACGGAAATCAATCCTCTTGAAGTACAGAAATCGGACGGTAGATAAAAAGAAGAAGATAAAATTATTCAGGTAAATTCGATTCATTCCATTCCTATCCGAGATATTTTGTGCGGGATTTTCCGGTGAAAACCCCGGATGGGAAAGGAGTTCTATGAGAAAGTCTGTAAATCCACGAATGGTTTGTCTCCCTGCTAAGCAGCAGGCTGGAGGTCTGTATCTGTGCATGGCTGGAAAGGAGTGTGGACAGAGCTGAGTTGAGCCAGAAAGGTCTTGCCGTGGGAGTAAGTCACCATGGCCAGCCAGGAAAAGCACCAGGAGCAGTATGACATCGAGCTGCCACAGTCCATCGTTGATTCCTTCGCCCGATTCCTTGTACCCGAGATCCGAAAGCTATACGCGAGTGAAGAGGGGCAAAAGGAGTTGGAAGAATGGAAAAAGAAGTATTCTGACAAAAGTGAGGAGTGAAGTCAAATTCAAAGATAATACGCAAAGGGATGCCTTGTTTCGAGGCATCCCTTTGTTTGGTACAGTAATGAGGGAGGAATGGTTTACTCCATGGGGGTACGTCGCATTTCGCGACATACCAGTTGGGATCGAGGGTGCAGTATCCTTACGAAGTAAAGGGGTGAGAAATTTGAGCACACCTTTGGCCCCCTTTTTTGGGGGGAAATTATATCGCCGGATGGGGTGATATATTGCCACCCCATCTTCCAAGATAAGTCCTTTTATTCAGGTACACCACACACATACATAGGGTGTCGTGATTTGCGACACCCTTGCCCTAAAATGAAGCAAAGAGCACAAACTAGAAAGGTGTTCGATGAGGAGATGTTTTGCTTACCCTTCCATCCACTGTTTGAGTCGGGTGTAACTAACCCGCATATGACTGGGAACTCCCGACGCAAACAAACTTAAGTATAGTGCTGACTTCCCCGCTTTCAGTTACCTCATTTGGTTATAGACCTAATACTTTTTTTAAGGGTATCGGGAATATCAGGTAATTGTGTTATTGCGTTTTAACATATTGCACCAATGTAAAACACATAGTATAATATATTCCGTAAAAAACAAGTATTTCCGTATAAACAGCAATAAAGTTGATTTTCATTGCTGTTTGGCTATCTTTCGTGCAGATAAAGTCATTTTTCTCCTTTTGGAGAGTTAGCCATTGCTTTAGTAGAAAAAAGGGGATGGGGGACAGCATGAATTTTTATAATTTTGGCAATTCAGGCGACAAAAGCACCCTACATGAGTTGCTTTTAGAACATTTTAAACAACAGAATATTGTCCCGTTTTTTGGTTCTGGGTTTACGCGTGGTTATCCAGCCGCACGGGGAAGGGTACCTTCGGTTGCTGAATTGAAAACCGAACTGGCCGACATTATTGTGAAGATAGAAAACTATTCTGATGGGGAGCGAAGCGAGCTAGAGCACTTGAAGCTGTCCGAACTTTCAGATATTTTTTGGCCAATACTGGAAAGAGATGATGTTCCACAGGAGTATCGTGACCAATTCGATGCCTACATAGAAGATCATTTTTGCGATGTACATGATCTCCCGGTTGAATATCAAAAACTGGTCGATTGCCGCTGGAGGTATTTATATACTTTGAATTATGACGATGCTATCGAAAATGCATCCAATAAACTCAAAGTAATTGTTCCATACAGTAATCAAAACAAACGGTGGTTGAAGCAGAAAAGATGCCTTTATAAAATTCATGGTGATTCAGCAAAATTTTTAGAAACTGGCGAGAGCAAATTCTGTATTTTGAGCACCCAACAATATTTGCAAGCATTGAACGACAGCGAAAACCTATCAATGCGGCAGAATCTCGAAACCGATTTTTCTTCCAACAATCTGATTTTCTTTGGATGCAGCTTATTAGATGAATTGGATATACTATTTGCCGCCGGGACAAAGTTTGCAAAAGGAAAACAACTGAACGAGGACACCCATAGTTATTATGTTCGCTATGTGGATGATAAAACACCAGAGTTTTCGGTAGTACAGCGGCAGATGTTTAAGAACTTTGCAATTACTGACATTATTGAAGTGAAAGCAGAGGATATGCTATCATTCTATTCGTTCATTACAAAGACATCAGATGAAGCAGGACAATTACAGAAAACAGATAATCTTAGCGAATTTACCGGGTTTCAATTTTTACAACTAGAATCCACCAGTCGAGAAAATATTGAATATCTTTTCTTTACTTCTCACATTTGGCCTAAGCAAAAGAGTAAGCAGATTGTCTTACCTGGTTTTTTCATTCATCGAGACGAAACCCAACATATGGTAAATTCGATTAAAAATTCAGCCGGACATTTCCATGTTTTGCGTGGTGGACGTCTTAGTGGCAAAACATATGCTTTAATTGATTTACTACAGGTGTTTAATACCAGAAAAACTTACTATTTTTCGAGTAATAGACAAATTGCGGATCAATGTTTTGAACACCTACTTCGTCTGAAGGATGCAATTCTCATATTTGATGAGCATAGCCTTTCGGGCGACCAACTTGGGAAAATAACGTCCAAGTATAGGGAAATTATACAAAAGAACCGGATTCAAGTTATAACAGCAATAGATCGTTCCGCTGGCATGTTTACAAGGCACTATTTTGAACGGTTTCCGGAAATGGATGGATTCGTCAAAATATATTCTCTTCCTTCTGTGTTAGGCGAGGAAGAGGTTGAACGATTTAATTCAGAATTTGGGAATTTGGGTATAATAGATTATGAAAACGGATGGAGTTTCTTGGATTTTATGCTGAAGGTGGATGATGCATCAACCCAAAAGCATGGAGTACGCCTTCCAAATATAAATGTTATTCAAAACTTGCAAACTCTGAAGGCCCTTATTCTTTTCGCAAATCAAGAAAGAATTCCAATATCCCAAGGAAATTTGATGGGCATCACGGAAACACTATATAATCTTTGTAAAACGGCGGATGTTGCCGTTCAAAAAGATTATCTATCAGAAGTGGAATTAGATTCGAATGATCATGACAGTTTTTGCTTTGTAGTAAACTCAAAATACTGGGTTTATAAATGCCTTTCAACCTATGCAACAAATCAGGACAATTATAATCTTATTGCAGAAGCCTATTACGAAATTGTGAACACAATACAGCATCAGCATAGTGGGCATCGGGGGCAAAGCTATTATCAGGCGGTTAAACCCTATTATTTCTTTGATACAATCCAATTTACTTTTTTCCAGGATCAAAAACAGGTGGGATCGTTGTTCCTACCTGATGTAATCTATAAAAAGCTGCTACCTCTTTTTAAAGATGATTTCCAATTCCTCCACCAAAAAGCAAAGTGCATCCTGTGGAATTCAAAACGCAAAAGAAATCTTGTGGGTCGAGCGCTGATGTTAAACGAAGCATTGCAGCAAATCACTCGTGCGATTCGTATCGTTGAGAAACGAAACCCTATTAACATGGAGTATACGCTATACCACATGAAAGTGACAAAAACGCTTATTTTGGTAAATAATTGGCGATACTGCCAAACGCAATTCGAAGAAGCAGAGTTGTCAGAGCAATTATCCTCGCTGCTTAAAATGTTTTATGATATGATTCAGGATATGCTAAGGTGGGGAGATGATTCAGAGTTGGATGATCGAGAAATGGAGGATTTGAAGTGGTTTGTTTCCCAGTTAGCTACCTCCGAAGTTCGCCAGAAAATGTTGGACAGAGATCGTAAGATGGCAGGACATATTTTGACGCTATGGCAACAAAGAAGATAGTCCCCCCAACAAGCAGAAAAGGTGAGTGTGTATTAACACTCGCATTGCTTGCGGCGGTCTGTTTATTATGATTGGGCACCAAATTCCAATCAGGCACAAGTATATAAAAAACCGAGGGTCAAGGCACACAAGTACCTTGACTCTCGATTTCTGTTTTGACATCACAGCCACACCCTGACGGCGAAGCCGCCTTTGAAAAAGTAGGTGTTCGTGTAATGTCCATCTGGTGGAGGTGAGGGGAGTCGAACCCCTGTCCGAAAACAATTCCACGGGATGTTCTCCGGGCGCAGGCGGTTATTCCGGGCGGCGTTACCGCCCTGTTCCCCTCCCGGCGGGCAAGCCGCCACGCCG
>CALWBJ010000234.1 GCA_944376035.1 uncultured Clostridia bacterium
AGAGTTCTTTTCATTTCTTCAATTTGCTTCTCATATTCCCACCATGGGAATATGAGATTTTCCAGCTCTATCATGGCCGGAATATATTCAGCATATGCTTTTGCATAAAGTAACTCGCAATATCCCATAAGTTTACTCCAGTCATACTTTATAGTGAACTATCTTAACGCATTCTTTTTTGTAATATCGTGTTCTACGCTTAAGGAAATCTGCGGCTTTAGGAATGCCCACATCCACTAAATCGAAAAAGTAGGTGTACTCTGTACTACTATACTCGCGCAGTCTTCCTCTTAATTGTTCCGCTGTTACAGTAGAGGAGAATGGCTCAAGATTGATTAAGAATCTGATGTTCTTAATATTGACACCGACACCATTCGACTTGATTGTGGACACGATAATGTCGCAACTGGAATTTTCAATATTCTGGTCTTGTGTGTTGTGGCTGTGGATTGTACCAATACTTCTGTTTGGACAAATCTTTTTTACCACTTCTCGGATAATCTCACAGCACTCAATCTTTGGATTGACGATCAGAATTCTTCCAGGCGTTTCTTTAATCATGCCAAAAACAAGATCTAATGCTTCATAGAGTTTCTCATAGGCATACTGATTACTTAACTCATACTTTATATAGTTATATCCAGAGAACAATCCAAGTTTATTGAACATGCTCATGATATCCTCTTGGAGAGGTTGTGAGTTATATTCTACTGGACAATAGATGGTATGCTTTCTTGTTTCTCCAGAAGCTGACATCCTGTTGTCGAATTTGAACACGGAAGCAAAGGCTGTTCCAAAGATTCGATTCTCTCTGCTATTTGTTCTTCTGAATGTAGCAGTAAGATAATATGTCTTTGGAATATTGGACAGCATATCCAGCTTTACAATGGATGCAAATTCATAATGCGCTTCATCATAGACCTTGATTCCAGTTTCAATCTCATTGAAGAAGCTGATAACAAACTCATATCCTTTATTCCTTATTGCAGTTTGGAAGGTTTGGTGGTTGATGAAGAAGAAGTCTGCATCTTTTTTACCGTTTATGATTTTCGCCATGATTGAGACACCATCTATAACCATTAGCTGCTGTACTGGAACATCTGTCGTCTCGAGAAATTCTTCATACCATTGAGATCGAATCTTGGATGTGTGACTGATGATGATTGCTCGTCTTCCAGATTCAATGATTCCATGAATGGTACAGTAGGTTTTACCGTCACCAGGTTTAAGATTAATAGATACCTGTGTTTGTTTTCTGGTATAGGGATATTGCCCGCGACCGATAATGAAATCAATTGCGTCTTTCTGTAGATCATCCCTGGGAGGTTTTATCATGTTATACTTTTTTCTCACATATCTTTCCTTGTACAATTCACCAGGAAAGATATGTGTATTGAAAGTCTGTGCCAGAATTTCAGGATCCATTCCCTTGGGAAGATATAGAGTTTGACCAAGAATCATATATCCCAAAGGTTCCCATCTATAATATGGCTGGTTCCATACTGAAAGACTTACTTCAAGATTTCTATGGTATCCAGCAACATATGGAGTTAATTCATAATGTGTTGGGTATGATGTGATCTTCATATGTAGTTATCACCTCTAATCATATGTACTCAAAAGAATAAAAAGACAAGAAGGACATAAAATCCTTCTTGTCTTTTCTTATTTAGTCTGCATTGACAATATCGGCATATGCATCGTTTTTACGAATGAGGAGGGTATTCGGATTGAAGATATCGAACTTATGCGTGTGAATGAAGCCGTGAACTGATCTTACATCGTTTAACGTAACATCTGTATCATCGAATTCGTCAGCCCGAACTACTCCAGTTTTCTCATCCTTTTTTCCACGAACGCATGTCGTGAGCTTATAATGCTCGAACCGCATTGGCTCAATCATTTTCTGGTGTTTGTATTCCACGATCATGGAAAGTAGATCGGTTATTTTGATATCGCAATCCAGGAATCCCGGAATCTTATCCGGTTCCAAATATTCAACCGGTCTATGAGTTGCAATGGCAAATGCAATCTCTTTCTTTGTTGCATCACCAATATATCCATCTTGATTGATGACAAATACACGATCCGCCATAGCGATTCGTCTATATCCAAGAGCCTGTAAATGCTCCTGCATATATTTATTTCCTTCCATGAGATCATTCATCTCAGGTTCAGACTTTTCAAAGACGGCTGGCATCAGTGTGACATATCCTTGAAAGGTCATTGCCTTTGCAGTTTTTACAAAGGTGTCTTTGAATTTCGTACTGCCAATCAGTGCATAACTTCCTTCTATCATTATTCATCCTCCTTTGGAATGATAATATACAGATCCAGAACATTGTCCTCACGAGCATACGTTAGAGTCTTTGTGGCTCTCAGTGGAAGTATTTTGTTCTTTTCTGGATTGGTGATGTCATCAGTCGTTGCATATTTTGTAAGAATATGCTCATATACCAATTTGGAATCGAATCCGTCCGGCCAGGTTTCAATTGTTGCGAGATAATCAAAGGGATTGTACCATATTTGAGGAAAGAAATTTTCGTTTGTTCTTATGATAATAACATTACTGATCCGCTTATCCAGCAGTGGTATATTCCTGGAAAGAATATATTCTCCTACTGTCATGCTCATTAGTTGACCCTCTTTCTCATCTGCGGGGTGATTTTCTTATAATTCATGAAACGATCGACATTTGCAACCGGCTCCCACATAGCATCCAGATAAGAAGTACCTCTTCTCTCATGGAAAGTATCATAAGCTACCATCTGAGATTTTACTTTCTCAAATGACAGGCCCAGAAGCGGAGAATGATTGTTACGAATCGCCTGAGATACAGATAGCATCTTATAATCCTCAAGATCTTCTTTCGTAAAGTCCGGACGATCATACGGATTCTCTACAGAACGAACCAGACGATTGATAATCATCTCACACTGCACTGCAGTAGCATCCATATTTGCTTCGATGATATAC
>CALWBJ010000235.1 GCA_944376035.1 uncultured Clostridia bacterium
TCGCCAATCCGATCGCGACCATCCTTTCCGCATCCATGATGCTGAGATACGCATTCGACCTCAAAAAGGAAGCGGACGCCCTCGACGCCGCAGTCGAAAAGACTCTCAACGACGGTGCTCGTACCGCAGACCTCGCGGAAGAAGGCAAACCCGTCCTCGGCACCCGCGAGATGACAGAAGCGATACTTAAAAATCTGTAATATCTTTTTTAACAAAAAGCCCGCGGCGTTGCCGCGGGCTTTTTACATCAAAAGATTATATTAAAATTGACATTATATTATTATTATAGTATTATTGATTATAGAGTAAAATCAAATTGTACAAACGTATATACTCATACCATGGAGGGAAAATCAGTGATTAAAAACAAGACAACGTCGGTTTTCGAAACCATAAAAAGCACCAGAGACAAATTAATTCAAAACTGGAAAGAAAATTCAGCTTTTCTGGATAAAAATCTTATTCACGACCCCGGTCTGATATCTGCCGCAATGGGTACTGTTTCCCTTTTACTCCCCGTTGTTGCTATGGGCGACGAGAAAGACCTTTATGACAAGGATAAACTGGAAGAAATTAAAAATATCGTAGAAATATCCATAAAAAAGATTAACGGTTTTATCGAACAGGACGGATTTACGGCAAGCCCGTTTATTGCTCCTCCGAGAACTGCGTCTATCTTCTCCGACGGCAGCGGCTACGTAGATTCTATTACGTGGGTGGTTTCCATATGCGCTTTGGCAAGATACGCGTGTTTGAAAAAATACATGTCTTTTTCAAAAGAAACAGACGACATTATACTTGCGCTTTATGCAAAAACTCTGAAACTTCTTATCGACGCCCAGCACGACGACGGTACGTGGGGATTTCATACTGATAAAGATTGCGCAAAGTCCCTTTATTTCACATATTCTGCGGGCACTTGCCTTGCCGACGTATTCGATTATACTTTCGCAGAAATTCAAAGCGTCGAAGAAAGTAACGAAGACATCGCGCCTTTTATCGGCGTAGATACAGAAGCAGTATCATATATCGAATCACACGGAATACCTGATCTGCAAAATGTTTTGTCTGACGTACGATATAAACTCTCTTACTGGTTAATATCAAAAGCAATTCCTCGCTTACCTGCGATATCAGACTGTACAGAGCTGCCCTCGGACATAGCGGAAGAACTTGGAATATGGGACTCGTCGACATCTAAAGATTTCGGCGTAAACTATTACAATCTTTATTACACATACTACATAATCGATCTTGCAGTCCAGTCCTGTTCAGACAAAGATTACGAAAAAATAGTAGCAGAAAAAGGTGAAACTTTCTATAGTCTCAAAGAAGAATTAAAAACAAAGATCCGCGATACGGACTATAAATACTATTTTGACGAAGACGAAGGCTGCCCTGCAAAATTCGTTCTCGATTATATAGAACAGTCTACTCACGCATCCAGATATCATATGGCATCTGCAATGCGTACCGGAGTTGAATTCTGGAACACAAAAGATTCTGAATTGCAGATCGTGTGGAAACACAACAACCCCAAAAAACAAGACTTGATCAAAACAATTAAAGGTTCTATATCCGGCAACGTTACCGAACCGGTTATAGTCCCGATGGCACTAAGAGCGAATACGCAATATACGTATTACATCTCTCAGCAACCCGACGTCAATCTGGACAAACTGTTTGAAAACATCCTTTCTGACAGAGGCACGAAAGACACGGATATCTGTATTTCTGAATTATGGGATACACTTTCTTACAGTCTGCCGATAACAGAACGTGCAATCGAAGCAATCATAGATTACTACGACTATGTCTGTAAATACGATCTTCAGGTAGAAACCGAACCTGCAAAAAGTCAAAATGACATCTCTAAAGCGGTTATCGTTAAAAGCGAAATCGACGAAGCGATAGAACGCAAAATAGAAGCAGTTGTTCAAGAAAAGCTCAAGCAAATAAGTCTTTCAGCAAAGCCATCAAAAAAAGCTGCCGAAATTTCCGCAGATCCTGCTGATCTCGTAAAGCCGGTTTCTATTGCGCTTAACATGTTGGCTCAGGAAGTTTCCGCAAGAATTAATACGGATATGACGAGAAACGACGATCCGACAGATAATCTGATCTATAATCTGAGGAACCTTTTCTCGACCCTCGAAAGAAGTAGCAAACTGTCAATGATCAGAGAGCTTTGTCACGAATACGATAAGACATTTGACGCAAACGAACTGGCGACAAAAGCTTTTACTGTTGAAGACGTCTTAGACAATTCCGTAAAAGAACTTTACTCTCAACTTGTAAAAGACATAATAAACAACAACGGTATCAATCTCGTCGATATGTACCTCAAGCTCTCGATGTTTGGTATCAAATAAAAGCATTAAATGGAGATATTTATGGGAAATTATGTGTCAAACGATTCCGCTTTAGCGAAATGCATAACTTTTTATTCTTATAAAGGAGGTTCAGGTCGTTCTACGACTTTGGTCAATACCGCAAAGCATCTTATCGACGAGCTGAATATCTCTCCAAACAACCCCATGTTGATTGTAGACGCGGATCTCGAAAGCGCAGGTCTCACGTTTTTCTTTAATCTGGAAAATAAATTTACCAGTAAATTTCAGCAGTCCATAAATACTGCTTCTCTTATTTTCCAGAACGGAAAATATTTTAAAGACAACACTGCTGACAATGCCTTCGGAGCTGCCGGCACAATGATGCGCTACCCTGTAAACGATATGCTTATCGATAAAATGCAGACGGCGGCGAGAAAATCATACGACATAGCGAAGTTGTTCTCAGGAGTAAGGATCAATTCCAACGAAAAACAGATCCTCGAAGCTATGGCTGAAGCAAGTATTAACGTCAACACTTCCGGTTCTGCCGAAAACGACAGAGATCATGAAATTTTCATGAGCTACAATATCGGAGCTCTCTTTTTCAAGCTTTCGCTTATTCAGAACGACAAAAGCATTCCCGAAGAAGAAAAAGCCGCTCTGAAAGAGCAAACCATAACAAACGCGCTTCCCGCACAGGAATTCGTAGATATTTCCGCTTTTTTCGACGCCCCTGCCGGATCAGTAAAATTTTTAGGCGCGGATATAAAATCAACCGACATTGTTCCGCACGGAAGCGACCTTCCGAGCAATATCAAGAAACTTTTATTCCAGTGTACTATTCACGGATATTCAACCGTTTTGTTTGACAGCGGAGCAGGTACGCAAAGTACGCCGTATTCACTCCACAAAGTGTCCGACGTGCTCGTATATTGTATGCGCGCGTCCAGACAATTCGCAAGAGGAACTTACAACCAGTTACTCAACAGCAACACGGATCTCAAGCGTCTTTCTGAAGATCAAGGCAAAAAAGGAACAGACCGTAAAACAGTGATAATTCTGCCCACTGCGGTAGCAGCTCCCAATAAATTCACCGCAAAGCTTTGCGACGAAAGTTTTAATTCAATAAAAACTCTGACTTCCTCTTTTTCGGACATAGTCGATCCTACTTTCTGTACGAAAGAATCCGCTTTACCGGAAGTCGAGCTTTTTAAATGGCAAGAAATTATTCTCGGCACCTCTCTTTTCGGGCAGTGCGATTTAAAATTTATGCCTGAACTTGCGTCTTATACAAAAGAATCTACAATGCCTGACGACGCAAAAAAAGCTTACAATACATACAAAGCCCTTGCAAAAAGAATCGTATACAACTCTGAGGTACAATAATCATGGGTCTTTACGACAAATATCTGGAAAAAAAATATTTTTCCCCGTCAATAGGTCCGATCCTTTTCGGAAAAAATAAACTGTTTAGAAATACCATAACACTCGGTATTCCAAGCGATTCTGTGCAGGTTGCATATGACGTATGCCTTCTGTACGCTTCTTTCATACAAATGTATTACATAGCGAAGGCTCGTAATAACGGTACAACAATCGCTTCTCTCGGAATAAACAAGACTGTTGCCGAAAGGATACAAAGATTCTGGAACTGCGACCAGGACATAAATTTTGCCGACTCTCAGCTCTTCTCTTTTCTCATCTCGGCTTCATCCGATCCTGATATAATGACTCCGGACGCGCAGCATTGTATCGCAAAAGTAAGAACGTGCTTTACGCGCTATCGTGAGAATTATAAGGCAAGCGGCTATTATGACTACGATGACCTCGAAGAACTTCTCTCATGTTTTTGTTTGCTCAAAAAAATAACATATTCAAACGGCGTTTTCAATATTTACGAAAACAACATTGTTTACAACATTCAGCCTGAACCTTTCATATTCTTTATGAAAAAAGGATCGATCGGAGATTATGAAGATCCCGATACGATATGTAACATACTGACAGCAATTAAAAAAGGTGACCGTAATCACGAAATATACGTAGTGGTTAAAACGATCAACAGCACATACTCTTCTGATAAAACACGTGAAATTTGCTGTCAGATAGAACAAGAAAGCAACCTCGACATAATATTCCATACCGTAGGCGTTTCGTCAAAGTGGTATTCCACGGAAGAATATCTGGGAGACTACACCTTTCTTAACAATCTGATAGACTGTTCAAAGACCGCAGCAATCAAATTTTTCTCAAAAGAAAAAGGACATATATCTCCGATTCAGGATATGTTCGACGATATTCTCAGCCTTTTTACAGGTACCGATCTTTACGAAAAGCTCATAACGACGCATCGTATGCCTATATATTTCAATGAGGAAAATGAAAGCTTCGGCAATTTCCTCTTTGAAGTTTTTATAAACAACGGAGTATGCAATACCCTTACGTCTCTGCTTTTTAACGAAGACGAAAAAATCGGACTTCAGTTATTCGATTGCTATATGAACGCATTCGAAGAAAAGCAACTTATCGACCGTGAACAAAAACAGACTTATTGCAACGAATGTGCGATAAACATAGAAATGCGAATCGATAAACTCTCTAAAGTTCTCGATAGATTTTCAAAAGGATTTACTCATAGACAAAGAGAGATCGAAGCAGAATGGCGTACTTATTATATTCTTAAAGCAGCCGGAATCAAAAACGAACGTCTATTTGCAGACGTCGAATCCATCATGTCGATAAACGATTATTTCGACATGATAAAAAATCCTCAAGCTTCTCTGCAAGATTCGCTTAAAAACGTACTGATATTCCTGAGTTCTTTTTACAGTGCTTTGCTCAACAACACCAGCAAGATTAATTACAGCAAATTCGCGCGCGATTTCAAAGCTACAAAGAAGCAACTTTTATCCGCAGACTCTAACATCGAAACAATGCTGGATAATTTCCTTGCTGTGATCCGCGCAAGCGTAAATAACAAAGTTCTTTACAGTACAACCAATCGCCAGCGCATTTGCCCGCCCGAATATTTCGAGGATTTTGCACAGACGATCAAGGAAGCACTTTATAAACAACAAAACTCTGAAGAAAACGAATTTTTGTCTTCCGGAATGAGCTTAGGCAAAAATGATAGAGTATTTATAAACTACTCTCACGACGACAAGGACAAGGTAGACGAAATAGTCAAATTGCTGAAAAAAGCTCACATCAACGTCTACTTTGACACTGATAATTTCTATGGCGGCGACGATTGGAAGGAAGCCGCAGCAACAGAAATTCAAAGCGACGAATGCAAAATAATGCTTGCTTTCACAAGCAAATCGTCTGTAAGAAAAGAAGCCGTAGAATACGAAATAACCGGCATGCGGATGAAAAATAAGCCTATAATCCCGATAAATCTTGAAAAAGAGACTTTATCAGATTATCTGGGCAAGGCTAAATACGATTACGATAAGAACAATAAAGAAAAAACAATCGCTGCTACGGCTGCCAATAAAATCGCATCCGTATTTAACGAAAACGTGATCTTCTTGTCTGCAATAAACTCTTCGTCTGACAAGTATGAGCTGAATCCA
>CALWBJ010000236.1 GCA_944376035.1 uncultured Clostridia bacterium
TGAAAAAAACAGCGATCCCACGGATGTGCTCATTGAGATGCTCAACGCGTATCGCTACCGCGCCGGGGATCTGACGGACGAGCAGCTGATCAGTGCGTCGATCATCGAGCGGGAGTCCCGGAGCGCGGAGAATGCCGCTCTGGTGTCCTCCGTCATCTATAACCGGCTGGACGCCGGGATGATGCTCCAGATGGATTCCACGCGCGAATACATCAACGACGCGGTGACGGATTCCCCCTATCTTACGGGAGACACCTCCCGTTTCGCGGAGCTGTACAACACCTACAAATGCCCCGCCCTGCCCGCCGGGCCGATCTGCTGTCCCGGAGAACGCGCCATGGAGGCCGCCCGCAATCCTGCCGAATCGGAGTATTACTACTTTTTCTTCGGGAACGATAACGAAAATCACTACAGCACGACCTATGAGGAGCATGTGGCCGCGATCGAGGAATACGGCGTGCAGTACGGCTGACGGAAACCGGCGTTTGCCGTGGCTCCCGCGCGGATTCCGCTTGCTCTCAGCCCCCGTTGTGTGTTATAGTAAAAAGTAAGTGTGACCGGCGGTTCGCCCGGGGGAAGGAGAAAAACAGCATTGAGCTTTTCCAAGGATAAAATCAGGAATTTCTGCATCATCGCCCATATCGACCACGGCACGAGCACGCTCGCGGACCGGATTCTCGATCAGACGAAGGCCGTGGCTCTGCGTGACATGGAGGACCAGCTTCTTGACAATATGGATCTGGAACGCGAGCGCGGCATTACCATCAAGGCGCACGCCGTGACGCTGGTGTACCATGCGCAGGACGGCGAGGATTATATGTTCAACCTGATCGACACGCCCGGCCACGTCGACTTCAACTATGAGGTGTCGCGCAGTCTGGCGGCGTGCGAGGGCGCGGTTCTGGTTGTGGATTCGTCGCAGGGCATCGAGGCGCAGACGTTGGCGAATACCTATCTGGCCGTGGACGCGGGGCTGGAAATCGTGCCTGTGATCAACAAGATCGATCTGCCCAGCGCCGACCCGGATCGCGTGCGCAAGGAGATTGAGGACGTGATCGGCATTCCGGCGGAGGACGCGCCCGCGATCTCCGCGAAGCAGGGGATCAACATCGGCGCGGTGATGGAGCAGGTGGTCAAGCTGGTGCCGCCCCCGCAGGCCAACGACGAAGCCCCTCTGCGCGCGCTGATCTTCGACTCCTATTACGATCCGTACCGCGGCGTTATCGCCCATGTGCGGCTGAAGGAGGGCACCGTGCATCCCGGCGACACCATCCGCATGATGAGCGTGGGGAGCGAGTTCACCGTGGTGGAGTGCGGCTACATGCGCGCCACGACGTTCGAGCCCGCGAGCGAGCTTTCCTCCGGCGAGGTGGGCTATATCACCGCGTCGATCAAGGCGGTGAAGGACGCGCGCGTCGGCGATACCATCACCCGCGCGGACAATCCCGCTTCCGAGCCGCTGCCCGGCTACCGCGCCGTGCAGCCCATGGTGTACTGCGGCATTTACCCGGCGGACGGAGCGAAATACCCGGATCTGCGCGACGCGCTCGAAAAGCTTCAGCTCAACGACGCGGCCCTCTCCTTTGAGCCGGAAACGTCCGTGGCGCTCGGCTTCGGCTTCCGCTGCGGCTTCCTCGGCCTTCTGCACATGGAGATCATCCAGGAGCGTCTGGAACGCGAATACAATCTCGACCTGATCACCACGGCCCCCAGCGTCGTGTACCGCATCACGAAAACGAGCGGCGAGGTCGTGTTCATTGATAACCCGACGAACTACCCCGACCCGTCCCTCATTGCGGAAGCGGAGGAGCCGATGGTCAACGCGCACATCTATTCCCCGACGGATTATGTGGGGAACATCATGGATCTGTGTCAGGACCGGCGCGGCACCTTCCGCGACATGACCTACATCGACGCGGATCGCGTGGACATCCATTATGAACTGCCGCTTAACGAGATTGTCTACGACTTCTTTGACGCGCTCAAATCCCGCACGCGCGGCTATGCGAGCTTTGACTATGAGCTGAGCGGGTATCAGAAGAGCCGTCTTGTAAAGCTCGACATCATGCTCAACGGCGAGGTGGTCGACGCGCTGTCGTTCATCATCCACGCCGACAAGGCGTACCCCAGGGCGCGGAAGATGGTGGAAAAGCTCAAGGAGAAGATCCCGCGCCAGCTGTTTGAGGTGCCGATTCAGGCGTGCATCGGCGGCCGCATCATTGCCCGCGATTCGGTGAAGCCCATGCGCAAGGACGTGCTCGCGAAGTGCTACGGCGGCGATATCACGCGAAAGAAGAAGCTGCTGGAAAAGCAGAAGGAAGGCAAGAAGCGTATGCGCCAGCTCGGTACGGTTGAGGTGCCGCAGGAGGCGTTCATGTCCGTCCTCAAGCTGGATGAATAAAACATGAAGTTTTCGCCCGCCTTTTACAAAAGGGCGCCGTGTGCCGGTGGCACACAAACAAGGCGCCGACCGGAGCGGGAGCGGAGACTCGGCGGGGTTTGGGGTGGAACCCCATAAAATCCTGCGAAGCCACAAAATGTGGCTAGAAAAAAGAGCGCAGCGATTTTTTTCGGACCTTTATCACAAG
>CALWBJ010000237.1 GCA_944376035.1 uncultured Clostridia bacterium
CACGAAGTTTAAAACGTAGTCGTTGAAGAAATCTACGCTGTAAAGTCTTTTCTTTACGAATTCGTTTCCGTACAGAGTGAGCTTGGGCGCAATCCCTTCGGTCATTCTGGGCGTTCGCATAACCATGTCGTCGGGGTAGTAGTGGTCCTCGTGCGTGTGCGAAATAAGCAGATGAGCAATCGAGGCGAAGTCCACTCCAAACCTGTTCATATTCATATACGAATCAGGCGGAAAGTCGATTGCGATAGTATCGTCGAGTATGAATCCCGTTCTTGTGCGGAAATCTTTTCCGCCCTTTTTTCTTGCGTTTTCGCAGACGGGGCATCTGCAGTAGAGCGAGGGTATGCCTTCGCTTGCACCCGTGCCGAGATATCTAAGTTTCATTGCGTTTACCTCGTTTATTTGTTTCGTAAGGTATTATATATAAAGTTTTTGCGATTTTCAAGCGATTTACAAAAGTTGTTAGACGTTCACGGCTTTATGGGGCAAATCTGCTAATAAAAGAAACAAAAACAGCAATTTTTGAAACATAGCTAACAAAGATTATAATGAAAGCATAAACGCCTTATGATATAATAATCGCACAAAAAAATTCAGCACTAATCTCGCATTGACGAGTCGGAGATAATATGAATTTAGAAGAATTGCTCAAAGATATGTCGGTCTTTGAAAAAGCAATAGATGTATTGGCGGTCATCGTTTTGGAGTTGCACATGGTAGTGCGGATGATCTTCCAAACAGGGACCTAAATGGTTCAAAAGAGCATAAAATTGTTTCTTTGGTAATTTGAGAGGGATAACAATACCTCGTTTGTCATTTTCATATTGCTCGAAATCAGCCACGGAAAGTAAAATTTGCATGATCGACTTTGTTACGAGGTCGGTTTTTACTTTCGATTTTATTATATGAGGGAATTATAAAGTTGTAAAGATATTTTTGAAAATTCATTGTTTTCCGAAAGCAGATATGATATAATTCTGTATGAAAAACTAATACTAGGAACCAAAAGAAATGAAAGAGCAGCAGAGTGTTATTATTCAGGTACGAGTGGAAGAGGATTTGAAAAGAGATGCAATGAAGGCTTTGGATAAGATAGGGATAGATATGCCCACGGCAATCCGAGTGTTTTTGAAACGTATCGTTGCGGAGGACGGTATTCCTTTCAATATCACTCTTCCGAAAGACGGGAAAGAAAAAAAGAAAGTAGTTACCTATATTCCGGCAAAGCCTGCAAAGCAGGTTCGATACGAAGAATTTCTCGATTTGATAGCGGAAGTGCCGCAGGGATATATTACGCGATATGACGACATATGTGATTATCTTTGCCGAAAGTACAAAGCGGAACGAGTAGAGTTCGTACACGGAACTGAGGATTGGCGGCGAAGTCTGGAAGTGCCGCTGTGGAGGGTGGTATCGACGAGGGGAGTTTTATCGAATTCAAAACTGATGTCGCGGGAGTTGCAACAAGAGAGGCTTGAACGTGAAGGATTGACGATAGTCCCTTGTGGCGTAAATAACCGTTCGCTTATGGTGAAAGATTATAAGTGGCATCTTTTTAATTTTAATGCCTTAAGCGAGAAATAAATTGTTATAAAATTGAGAGGATTGTAGCAATAAAGGAAAGTCAAAAAATCTGTCAGTAAAAACGCAAGAAATTGTGGTATAATAGAATAAAGTAGCAAGGGCACCCGCCTATTTGTAGAAAGCAAATAAGGGAAAATATACGTGAAACAGTTTCACAAAGAAAGCAGAAAAAGGGAAATATGGATAAGGCGGAACTAAAAAATTTTTTGCTTATATACGATAAAATAAAGGATGCGATAGAAGCAGGGAAAGAGTATGCGTATATTCGGCGATGTAACAGAAAACAAAAATTCATGTTCCCGGAATGGTTATATAAATTGCCCGGCTATATTGAGGACATTATCATAAGCGAGGACGATCCGCTGTTTACATATATAATCCGGGAAAGTGTGATATCCGGAAAGACGGACAAGCAGACATTGACGGAAGTTCCTTTATCGGAAAGCAGTTATTATCGATATAAGCGTAAATTTGAAAATAAATTATACGGATTATTTATCGTTGCGGGCTATGTGACCCGCGAAGAAATATTGAGAGCAAAAATAGCGGATTAAAAAGTCCGTGTATCGCTTGGAGGCATTTTACTGAAAGAAAGCACACTAAGATAAATAAAGAGGAAGGATTATGGCGATAGACATTCAGCAGTTAATCGATTCGGCAAAGTTATTCAGCGAAGTCAGGTTTGCAGGCGAGATCAATTTGGAATTGCCCAAAAGCGCATGTTTCTATGTCGGTAAAAATTTCAGCAAAAGCCTGGTAACAATAACGAAACCGAATATCACGTTGGATTTTTCGGATGCGATCGTGCGCGTAGATATAGCGGAGCCGTTGGATACGGATCTGAACATATTCTTTGTTTCAAGCATGGCGAAAAATGTGGAAATAAAGAATCTGAAATTATATGTATATTTGAATATCCCCGCAACGGCTCGGCAGATCGTCGGGATATACAACACGGCTTACGGACTGAAATTGAATAACTGTTTCATTGAAGTTGTTTCCGAGAGCCAATTGAATTTAGTCGGGGTGTTCAATAACGGGAATCTGGATACGCATATGGAAACACGCGCGGATAACCTGGTGATTGCGAACAGCTGCATCAAGGTACAAATCGTGCAGGGCGGGATGAAGGACAGCGTCGTTTACGGCGTTTACAATAATCTGGCGAACAGCATATCCATACAAAACACATTTGTTTATTCGACAAATATCGGATTCGGGAAAAAGCAAGCTGCTATCGGTGTCTTTACCAACGGCAGATTTGGCAGATTTATCGGGTGCAATATCAAAGCGAACGGCAGCCATAATACAGGCAACTTAAAAGAACAGGCATACGCATACGGATTTGTAAACGAGGGGTTGTACAACCTGATCGAATCGAACAATATCATAGGCGAATGGGGCGGTCAATGCGTCGGTTTGGAAAATAAAGGGGATTTTGCAAAGGTGAGCGGAAACAAAATTCTGGCAACGCATACGATCAAGGGGCGTTCGGTAAGAAAGTATGCGAACGACAGTATTGTTGACGGGAATATACTGACGTCTACGAGCCGCAATCCGCGGTTATTCGAGCAGGAGGGTAGCAACTGTATCATAACGAACAACATGATGGAGGGATTGCAACTGCCGCAGACATATCGATCGAGCGTGGGTATTTATGCGGCGGCGGAAAGCGCTACAGAAAATCTGATCTCGCAGAACATTATCAAAAACGTCTGCGATTGCGGGATTTTTGCCCACAAAAATATAGGGTTTGTGCAGAACAACATCATAACGACGTATGCGGAAAGTTACGGGTTTGTAAAGCTGGCAACGACGGAAAATTCGGCGATTGCCAATAAACTCGACGAAAGCAGAATACATTCGATTCTCGATTAATAAGGAGGGGAAAATGGAGATCACGATTTCGGAACTGGTGCAAAATTACGGTCTGGACAGCGTACTGATCGCAGCGGCGGTATGTATCCTGACGGGGCTTATCAAGCTGCCTATAAAAAGGCTGGCGGCAAAGACAAAAGATTCGTCGAAGTACACGAAATACATAACGTTTTTGCCTCTGCTTCTCGGGTTCGGCGCAACGGCGCTGTACGAGTATATAATGACGAGGTCGGTTTCGTTTGCGGGAGAATTTATCACGCTTTGGCTCACGTCGAGCAGTTTGAGTTTGGCGATCTATGCCTTCATCGAAAAGTTTATCCCGAGCAAGAAAAAAATATTGTCCGCGGAAGAGATCAGGCAGAATGAGGAAATGCTCGATTCGATCAAAAGCATATTAACGGCGGACAAGTCCTCCGAAGAAGCGGAGGAAAGCGCGGCGGTATCCGAAGCCAGCGAAGGAAAACAGGATTTGGAAGTGGCTGAAAATACAATTGAACCGCAAGCAACCGAGTCTATACAGGGGAAAATCATTTTGCGGGGGAAGAGAAATGTTTGAATTGCGGCGGAATATCTATCCGGGAACGCTGATCGTATTCGAGGGCACGGACGGCGCGGGAAAAACGACGATGATCGTCAAAACAAAAGAGTACCTCAGTGCGAGGTTTGGTACCGAGCGGATACTTCTGGAAAAACAGCCCACGGATTTGTCGAGGAAGACGCGGCTGTTTCAAAAGATGATGTACTGTTCCAAACATGAGGAGATCAATTACAGGGCGGTGCAGCTGCTGACGCTTTCCGATCGGGTACAGCACAATCATGAGGTTATCGTTCCCGCATTAAAAGAGGGTAAAATTATCCTCTGCGACCGATATCTGTATACGAGCATAGCGAATATGCTGGCGCGCGGGTATCGGAATGAAACGTGGTTTTTCGATGCGTGTAAGGAGATAATCAAGCCGGATATCGCATTTCTGGCATATGCAGAGCCGGAGCTTGCGATACGCAGGATCCGTTCGCGTCCGGAAGAATGCAACAGGCACTTGAACGAAGAGTTGCTGCATAACGTGGCGAAAGAATTTTTGGCGATGCAAAAGCAGGCGGATTTTCATGTTCTGGATACGAGCCAAAGCGCGGATGCTGCCTTTTTGCAAGTGAAAAACGAATTGGACATATATTTTGAGGGGAAAAATGAATAGAGAATTGAATTTTGTATTGGAAGTGTTGCAGGATAAGCCGAGCATACCGGAAAAGGGTCTGGACTGGTATTGGATACTCGGATTTTTGGAATTGAATAAAATCGGAGGGTATTTTTTTCATAAGACAAAAGAATCAGGCATTAAAATACCGCAATCGGCGGAACGCAAACTGTCGCAGATTCTCAAAATGCAGAGCGAGCGGAACCGGTTCATGCGCAAATATATTCAGGACATCAGCGACGAACTGCGGTACGAAAAGCTCCGGTTCGCGTTTCTGAAGGGCAGCGTACTGTCGAATACGAATTTCCGGTTCAGCGAAAAATCGTTCAGCTGTATGGCGTTGCCGGAGGAAACAAAACAAACATACAGGCGGCAAGCGGGCGAGCCTTTCTACGGCGAAGGGGAGCGGGTATCGAACGACATCGACCTTTTGGTGGAGCAGAAAGATATATCCGCAATTTCGGAAGTATTGAAAAATATGGGGTTCGTGCAGGGGTATTATGACTTTCGGGAAAGCAAAATCGTAGCGTTGCCGCGGGCGGAGATCCTGTCGCGGCGCATGAACCGCGGGGAAACGGCACCGTTCGTTGTTGCAACGGATCATCCGTCGGTGCCGTTTATCGAGGTCGATATTAATTTTTCTTTGGATTATCTTCCCAATTCGCACGAGGATATGTTGCATGCGGTTTTGAAAGATTCTCTCTGTTATGCGGGGAATATATCCGGCGGAATACGCAGTTTGCGGGCGGATGACTTTTTCCTGCACCTTATCATGCACCAATACAAGGAGAGCGTTTTGTATTCCATGGTACAGCGCAGCAAGGATACGGAGCTGTATAAATTATTGGATATATACCTGTTCATCAAGCGGGGGTATATCGAACTTTCCGATTTGCACAACAAAGTAAAGAAATACGGATTGGAACGTCCGATTTATTCGGTCATGCGTTCGATATCGGAATTATTTACCGATTTTCATTTTTCGGATTATGCTTCGATGTTTCAGCCAAAGGACGGAGAGGACGAAGTTGTCGACCCGCCGACGGGCAGAAAATTCGTTTGGGAGAAACCGCTTTCGGAACGGATAAACTTTTTCGATAAGGAATGCTTTTTGCGCGAGGTCAAAGATGAATAGAGAGGCGCTCGGCAAGGTTCTGTCCCTATCCTGCGTGGAGAATTACTTTTTAGGATATTTTCAGGAAAGGTTCGACGTGCGGCCGTTGTACGCAGAGAGTTTCGTGCCCTTTCGGGAAGTGATGACTGCGTTTTTGAATGAGGGAGTAAGCTACGAAAACTATCCCCTGGTAAGGTTGCAGGAAACGTCGGAAAAATTGGGGCTTACGGAACATCGGTATAGCGAAAAATTTCACTATCAGAAGAATAAGTTGAATTTAATCCGCGTCAATCGGGAGTTTTTCAACCGTTCAAAGCTGTTGCCGTGGCGGGCGGATCATTACATTGCGATCGAAAAAGTAAAGGACGGGTATGCCTATTGGAACAATTACCCCTTATCGGAGGGGCGTATGTCCGAAAACAGGACAAATGAAATCTATGACGGGGCGTATTTGATTTTTCAGGAGAAGGGTGAGTTCAGCGAGCATAAATACAGAGAATTGTGCGCTTTGCAGTATGCGAGAATAGCGAATCAAAGCGTCGACGAAGTGCGGATAACCGAAGAAAAATTAGTCGATTTACGGGATGCTTTGTTGGTTCTGAAAGTGCTGCGGAAAAGGATCACTGCGTGGCTTGCGTTTGAGGCGGACAACAAAAGATTTGACGGCGACCTGAGTTTTCAGATACATACGGAGAAACTGATACAGCTTTATGAGAGGATTCTTGTCGAGATTCAGTTGCAAATCGTAAGGAAAAAATCCGATATAGGCAAAATAAACGAAAAATTGCTGCAGCTTTGCGAACAGGAGCGATTGTGGGGCAAGGCAATTCAAATGCGGAGGGGATAATGGATATTTTCAGGAATGTGGAGGAAGTAATCATCGATGCGGTCGGAGGAGACAGTATAACGGCGGAGTTGGAATTAAAGACGGATATAGGGTTGGACAGTCTCAGTTTGGTCGCCGTCATCGTGGGGCTGGAAGAGAAATTCGGGATCGAATTTGACGAAAGCGATTTAGATCCGAGTAAAATCATTCGGGTGCAGGATTTGGTCGAGCTTGTGGGGAAATACGTATGAACGTTTGGGGATTTTTGAAACGGAGGATGCTTCGTTATGGGGAACGTATCGCATTTACGGAGGGGAAAATAACCTATGCAACTTTGATCGCGCTTGCGGAAAACGGGAAAGAGGGGCAAAGGAACGTTCCGCTTATAGCAAAGGGGGCAACGAGGCTGGAACAGGCAATAAAAATTTTGCGGATCATGGCGGGAGGGAATATTCCCGTACCGGTCGAGGTGAGTTACGGCGCTGAACGGGAAGAAAAAATCAAAACGATTTTAGCGAAAAATCGTGACAAGCTGCATAAGACGGCAGTCATTTTATTTACGTCCGGAACGACGGGCGAGCCGAAGGGTGTAAAGCTCAGTCACAGGGGAATCATCGAAAACCTAAAGGGGATCGACGGTTATTTTCAGGTACGGGAAGGACAGAAGATATTGATCGCGCGGCCGCTCGTGCATGTGGCCGTGTTTACGGGAGAACTGCTGTTCGCGCTGTATAAGGGGTTAGAAATTCGATTTTACGAGGAAGCGTTTCAGCCGGCTCGTTTGGCAAAATATATCGATGAAAACGGAGTGCAGGTTTTCGGATGCACGCCGACGCTCCTGTATCATCTGTCGAGATACTTGCAGGGGGAATCGCTGGATAGTATCGTGATCAGCGGTGAGCGGCTGACGGAAGGGGTCGCCAATATTGTAAAAGAAAAGTTTCCGGATAAAAAGTTCTATAATGTTTACGGCCTGACGGAAAACAGCCCGCGCGTATCTGCGCTTTGCCCCGGGGAGTTTTTTGATAAAATCGGAAGCGTCGGAAAGCCGATCGCGCATACGAAGGCGAAACTGGAGAGCGGGGAGCTATTGGTAAAATCGCGCTCTATAATGCAGGGATATATTGGAGATAGTGAAAAGACGAAGGAAAAATTTAAAAACGGGTGGCTGCATACGGGCGATATGGCGCGGATCGACGGGCAGGGATATTTGTATATATTGGGCAGAAAGGACGATATGCTGATCCGTTCGGGAATGAATATCTATCCTGCGGAAATCGAAAGCGCGGCGTTGCAGATCGACGGGGTGAAAAATTGCATGGTATACGGAGAGGAAGATATTCATTACGGGCAAAAAATCTGCATGAAAGCAGTTGCGGATATAGGGGTGGCGGCACTGCGCAAAGAGCTGGTCGCCAGATTGCCCGCATACCTTATTCCCGATAAAATTTTGCTCGTAGAATCGTTGGAACTGACGCCGAGCGGGAAAGTGAAACGGAAATGAAAGAGAAGATCATTGAAATTATCCGCAACGCCTGTGCGCTGGAAGAAAATGATATAACCTCGCAGACGAAGCTGAAAGACCTTAGTTTGGACAGCCTTTCGTTTATCGAGGTCATCGTCAATATCGAACAAGAGTTTGATATTGAGTTTGAAATAGATGAAGCGGAATTGGTGTATTGGGAAACGGTTGGAGATATCATTTTGAAAGTAAAGGAGTTG
>CALWBJ010000238.1 GCA_944376035.1 uncultured Clostridia bacterium
TTCATTGGTACGGTAAATCTTGTTGATTCCAGTCAATTCAATCATATTCATAGTCTAATCGTTATTAAGTGATACAAATTCTTGTTTTTCTATTTTCAATATCTGATAGTCAAAAGTCGTGCCAAAAACAATTTTCATTGATTATCTGCGTTTTAGCAAAATCAAGGGTGTCCGTTTCCGAACACCCTGTCCGCTTTTATCGTACGGTTTCATTCATCGCGCAAAGCATCCGTGGGCGAAATGGCGCTTATCTTCCGGGCAGGAATATAAATGCCGACCAACACTACAACTAATAGAATCAGGTAAATGATGAACGAAACGATAAAGAAGTGTTGCCCGAAATTGTCAATCCAACAAGGTTGTGTCATGGTATTAATATAGCTGCTTACCTCATGTAGCCCTTCACTAAGACCATATTGCATATATATTATGCATCCTATAAATGTAGCTATAGTTGTCAGTACCGCACCTTCGCCAAGTAGTAGCAGACGGATGTTGTGTGGTGTAGCTCCATACGATAACATCACCCCGATTTCTTCGCGTCGTGTACGTGTCTGTAGCCAGAAAGTACCTATTACACCGAGGCAAAGATTAATGAGGAAGAACATCGCTACACTCAGATTTCGGCGATATAGTGAAGTGCTGCTGTAAAATTCGCTATCCGCAATAAGGTCGTCATACGACTGAAGGTCGCGTGCATAAAGATTGCCCACCCGCATCTCACGAAGCATCCATGGCTTGAAATCATGAAGGAAGCGTTCCATGCTGACTCCGTCTTTTATACGGACCACAATATGCATGTCTTCCAGATAATCAAGAATATCAGGATGACTTTCAGGAATGAAAACTGTCGGCAAAGGACGAAGGTCATTGGCGTATTTGAAAGGTTTTACAGTACCCACAACAGACATATAGATGGTATCTTTTCCCTCTGCTTCCCAACAGCGCTGTCTGTTATAAGTCTTGGTGTGAAACATGCCTTCCAAAGCATCCTCTGTCAGTATTATATCGGACTCATTATAAGTATAGTCGGAAAGTTGGTTCACTGTCATGCTGCCTTCTCCACGCTTGAAACCGTATGTCTCAAAGAAATCGGTATGTGGCCAGAAGTAAATATTCATGATGTTGAAATCTGTAGAATCACCTTCTGCTGTCAGAACTGAGCTACTGCTTCCTATTGAGCATGGATATGCGAAAGAAACCATAGGAGTGGCATTCTTTACATCCGGATGCTGCCGTGTACGTTCAACAATATTCATGTATGCTTGCATCAGAGAAGCAGAATCTGCGCCTTGGGTATCATAGCCTGGGGCTTGTGGCTGGAGCATGGCTACTGACACCATGCATAGCCGATCTGCGTCATAACCAAGTGGACGTTGACGGTCGTATGTAACAACAATGACAGGGTCGAATATAATCCACGAAAGTACAGCTACCAATATCAGTTCAGCCATAAGCCAACCGTTGTTACGGCGACGGGACCATAAGTTCTTAAGTATAAGTTTTAGCATAATATTACCTTTTTTCGTAAAGAGAATATACAATAGGTTTACGGAGCGACATCCATGCCGGGAGTAATGCTGACAGAAGGTTCAGCAAAAGGCAGAGCAGAAAGGCTATGCCAAACACTGTAGGTGCGAAAAGCATTTCGCCGGACACATATAGATTTGCACCTTCAGGAGTGGCTGTCGGCCAGTCGCTGAGTAGGGTGAAAATCCATTCACGTCCCAGATAGACGGTGGTCCATGCCACTATCAGTCCTATAATGCCGCCTGCTATGGTAAGGAAGAGATTTTCCCACATAACCTGTGACAGAAGTGCACCTTTGTTGGCTCCGAATGACTTGCGGACACCCATCTCCGGCAGACGGCTTTCCATACGGCTGGCAATAAGTCCGCTCAGGTTCAGGGCAGGTACCAACAACAGTACCAATACTACGACTATAAGATATCCTGCCGATTTCCAGAAACTGAATCTGACATCTGATGGAATTTCCTGAAAAACACTTACAAAATGTGAAGTAGGTTGTTCCCATAAATCTATACTCCAGAAATCATTGTATTCCAGGTTTACACGCCTTGTCAGTTCCTTTATTTCGGCACGTAGGGCATCAGCCTGAGCATCATCTTTAACAAGGAAAGTAATGTTATATTGACCACAGTAAGGAAACATTTCGGTGAGTGGTTTCTTATAATTCGGAATAACCGAATAGGGAAGATAGACTTGTGCGTACGATTCATTTGTAAGGTAGCTTGCTCCATGGACTACTCCACACACACGATAGTCAATATAGTCAAGTGTGAACGAACGTCCCACTACTTCCTCTGTGCTTCCGAAAAGTCGTCGGGCAAGGTCATCCGATATGACAGCTGTACGTATGCCGCTTTCCAGATCAGAATCAGTGAATGGGTTACCATCTACAAAACGCAATGGGTAGATACGGAAGAAAGCAGGATCCACCAGCTTTAATGCCGGGCGAAAATCTCCGCTGCGGTCAGCTGGCTGGATATATCCGGCTCCAGACATACCACTTCCCAAATGTGCTGAAACCGCTATAACGTTTTTTAGAGTATATATCCATTCTTGTAAGGCTCGATAACTTAGGCCTGCATTCAAGTTGGATTTCTCTTTTTCCGAATGAAACAAGGCATTAGTCAAATATAAAGTGTTGCTCCGGTTTTCTTCTGGATACACCGGTGCCAGCTTTACATAGTAAATCACAGCCATGATAACCGTCATTGCAATGGCAAGGCCTGTTCCTGTAATGTAAAGAGTGCTGAAGAGGCGGTCCTGCCTCGTCAATTCAATGGCTTGTTTAAAGTATGTTTTTATCATATATAAATCTTTAAATCTTTTTATCCTATCTGACGTCCGTCAAAGAAACGTACGGTTTCATTCATCACGTAAAGCCTCCGTAGGCGAAATGGCGCTTATTTTCCGGGCGGGAATATAAATGCCGACCAACACTACAACTAATAGAATCAGGTAAATGATGAACGAAACGATAAAGAAGTGTTGCCCGAAGTTATGAACCCAATAAGAATCAGTCGTTTCCATACCTGTCTGTCCTTGAGCCAATCCTTCACTGATAGCATATTGCAAATAAAACAGACATCCTATCAGGGTAGAAGCTGTAGTAAGCATAATTCCTTCACCCAACAGGAAACGAACAATGTCTCTCCGCGTAGCACCGTAAGATAACATAACCCCAACTTCTTCACGACGATTGCGAGTCTGCACCCAAAATGTTCCAGACACACCCAGACACAAATTGATAAGGAAGAACACCGCCATCGCCACATTTCGCTGATAAAGTGTCATCGTTCCCGTATTATACTCGCGTTTGGTTATCAATTGCTGATAAGACTCTACCTTCTGTGCATACAAATTACCGGCACGCAGTTCACGCACCATCCACGGATGAAACCGGTGCAAGAACCGATCCATGCTAACCCCTTCTTCCAGTCGAACCAATATTTTTACATCATTAGGAAAATAACTCAAGTCAATGGAATTCATTGGAACAAAAGTCACAGGTATGGGTTGCCAGTCACTATACATACGGAAAGTACCTGTAGTACCTACTACATTCGTATATAGTGTATCTTTGCTATTAATTTGCCAAAAGCGGCATCCCTGAGGATTGTCTGTATGAAAGAATGTTTCCAGCGTATTTTCCGAAAGTACCAAGTCACCTTCCTTGTATGGATAATCTGAAAGTTCTTCCAATGTCATTCCCTTGCCCGGACGAAAGCCATACGTTTCGAAAAACTGTGTATGAGGCAAAAACTCTATGTAACGCATCCGACAAGGAATGGTATCTCCCACAGGCATACGTGTCATAATTCCTTGTCCTTGTGAGTTAGGATAAAGCCACCCTAAAATAGGAGTTGCATGTTTTACCTCTGGATAGTTACGCACTCTCTGTACCAGATTATCGTAAGCCCTTACCAGGGAAGCCGAATCTGTGGCCTGTCTGTCGAACCCGGGAGCATTGGGGCGGAATACATTCAACGACACCAAACAGAGACGATCGGCATCATACCCCAAAGGAATCATACGGTCATGCGTCACAACCAGTACAGGGTCAAATATCACCCATGAGACAATACACACAATAATCAATTCAGCCATTAACCAACCGTAGCGGAGCCGACGGAACCATAATGTCTTAAGAATAAGTCTAAACATAGCTTTTATCTTTTTTCATAAAGTGAATTCATAATCGGATTACGCAGAGACAACCATGCCGGAATGAGGGCTGAAAGTATGTTCAGTACCAAACAGAACAGTAAGGTTATAAGAAAGACAGAAGGGGCAAACAGCATTTCACCTGATACATAGACATCTGTTCCTTCAGGTATCAGCGATGCATAACGATCGAATACACGGAATACCCATTCCCGACAGCCATACAAAGCAATCCAAGCTATCGCCATTCCCAGTACTCCACCGGCCAAAGTCAACATGAAATTCTCCCAAAGTACTTGTGAGAGCAGTTCGTTCCTTCTTCCTCCAAACACCTTGCGAATCCCCATTTCAGGCAAACGGCTTTCCATGCGGCTGGCTATCAGTCCACTCAAGTTCAATGCAGGCACCAGCAACAGAATTAACAAGATGAACAATAGATAGCGGACTGCTCTCCACCAGTTGCCTTCTCCACCGACTGACATCATCAAAGACGCATGCAGATGGGAAACCGGATCTTCATCTATGTTCATTTTTAGACCATCGGCCTCGTGCAACAGATTCTGCTTGCGCACAATCTCGTGAACTTCTTCACACAGGGCCTTACCTTGCTTTCCGTCTTCCACCAATACCGTCACCTGAAAAGGACCACAATAAGGGACTTCTGGATAAGCTGCATCACGATACCCTTCCATCGTACTATAAGGCACATACAGGTCCGCATACGAGCGGTTTGTCAGATGACTGGCACCACGAACCACTCCGCATACTTGATAGGTCTCGTAATTCAGCAGAAACTGATATCCGACAACTCCGTTCTCCTTTCCAAACAGACGACGCGCTAACTTGTCGGTAATAACAGCTTTTCGAATGCCACTTTCCAAATCAGACTGAGCGAAAGGCTGTCCATCGAAAAAGTGGAAAGCATAAATCCGAAAATAAGCCGGATCGGTTTCTACAATGTTCACCGGGAAATCACCGCTACGGTCGGAAGGCTGAATGTACTTCACAGCTCCGAAAGTTGAAGCACTCACCTCACGGGCATTTTTCAACGGATAAAACCACTCTTGTAATGCCCTGTACGAGTAAGAATAACTCCACGACTGAAAACGTCCGTCCTTATTCCGCTCGAAAGACGTTCCCGACAGGTAATACGTATCTCTCCGGTTAACCTCCGGATATATAGGTGCCAATTTTACATAATAGACAACCGCTACAATCACCGTCATGGCGATAGACAGCCCCGTACCAACTATGTAAAGAGTACTGAATAGGCGGTTCTGACTCATCAATTCAATGGCTTGTTTAAAGTATGTTTTTATCATATAGAAGTTTCTTGGTATTTTATCCTATCTGACGTCCGTCGAAGAAACGTACTGTTCTCGAAGTCTGTTTGGCCTGTTCTTCGTTGTGTGTAACCATCACTATCGTGCGTCCGTCTTCCTTATTGAGCTGATGCAGCAGTTCCATAACTTCAGCACCCATTTTTGAAT
>CALWBJ010000239.1 GCA_944376035.1 uncultured Clostridia bacterium
CTGGAGGGAAAATAGACCAAGCATTTCGGCATTTTCAACAAAAAAATTGGGATAACCTATTGAAAAGAGAGAAAAAAGCCGCTATAATAGTGCCATACGAGTGTGAATTTACTGCGTGTGTTGCTCAATACCGGGGAAACCCAGCGCAAGTAATGAAGTTTAGGGGGGCATTCCAATATGTCTAGCAGGATTTTTCAGAGTGTCGTTCTCCAGATGAAAGACAGCACAGACCGGCCCATCGGCGTCATTGACTCGGAGGGGACGGTGGTGGCCTGCAACGAGCTGACCTGCATTGGCGAGCGCTGGACCGGAGTAGTGGATGCGGTCAATCGGGGTGAGGGCGGCGTAGTGGCCTACGAAGGGCGCACCTTCAAGTCCCTCACCGGCTGGGGCTCTCAGTTTGACTATGCCGCCTTTGTGCGGGGGGATGACGCTGAGGCCCGTCTGATCTGCTCCATGGCGGTGGTGGCGCTCAACGGCGCCAAGACCTACTATGAGGAAAAGCACGACAAGGCCACGTTTATTAAAAATATCATTTCGGACAATATCCTTCTGGGTGACATCTATGTCCGCGCCAAGGAGCTCCACTTTGTCTCCGAGCTGCCCCGGGCGGTGTTCCTTATCCGCCAGGTGGAGAGCAGCGAGGTGGCGGTGATCGACGTGGTGCAGTCCCTCTTCCCGGACAAGCAGACCGATTTTGTCCTCTCCATCAGCGAGACTGACGTGGCGCTCATCAAGCAGCTGAGCGAGGGGAGCGAGGGGAAAGACCTCTTCAAGATTGCCAAGCAGGTGGAAGAGGCGGTGATCAAGGAGCTCAATGTGAAGGTGGTCATCGGTATCGGCACTATCGTCAACCACATCCGCGATCTGGCCCGGGCCTATAAGGAGGCCCAGGTGGCCATTGATGTGGGCAAGGTGTTTGACACCGAAAAGTCTATTATCAACTATGAGAATCTGGGCATCGGGCGTCTGATCTACCAGCTGCCCACCACCCTGTGCGAGATGTTCCTTCAGGAAGTCTTTAAGAAGAACCCCATTGACGCCTTGGATCAGGAGACCCTGTTCACCATCAACAAGTTCTTTGAAAACAATCTGAACGTGTCAGAGACGGCCCGTAAGCTCTTTGTCCATCGAAACACCCTGGTCTACCGCCTGGAGAAGATTAAGAAGCTCACCGGGCTGGATCTGCGGGAGTTTGATGACGCCATCACCTTCAAGGTGGCCCTGATGGTCAAGAAGTACCTGATCTCCCGCGGGATCGACAACTGACATAGCGAGATGCAGAATTTGGCACCGGTACTTTCACGTCTGGGGCTGCATTCTGCATCTATGCTGTTGCTGCATATGAGGTTACTATGATCCGATTTATTGACATATATAAGTCCTATGACAATGGGACCAAGGCCCTGAAAGGGATCTCCATGCGCATTGACGATGGGGAATTTGTGTTTCTGGTGGGACCCTCCGGCTCCGGCAAATCCACCATCATCAAGCTCATTACCGCCGAGATTGCCCCCAATGAGGGGCGTCTGATGGTCAACGGCTATAATCTCAATACCCTCCGGCCCCACCAGGTGCCCTATATGCGCCGCACTCTGGGGGTCATTTTCCAGGATTTCCGCCTGATTGACAAAAAGAGCATCTATGAGAATCTGGTCTTTGCCATGCGGGCGGTGGGGGCCTCCCCCCGGGAGATCAAAAAGCGCATCCAGTATGTGCTGGAGCTGGTGGGACTGGAGGGAAAAGCCGACCGCCGGCCTGACGAGATTTCGGGTGGTGAGCAGCAGCGTGTGGCCATCGCCCGCGCCCTGGTCAACAATCCCAGTATGATCATTGCCGATGAGCCAACCGGAAACCTGGACCCCCAGCGTTCTCTGGAGATTATGATGCTGCTGGAGAAGATCAATGAGCTGGGCACCACGGTGCTGGTGGTTACCCACGAAAAGGAGCTGGTCAACCGCTTTGACAAGCGGGTGGTGGCCATTGAAAACGGACGCATCATCAGCGACGGAATGGGCGGGTATTACGACAATGAAACATTTTAACAACATCGGATATTTCTTCGTGGAGGGCTTTCGGAGCATTTTTGCCCACGGGCTCATGTCCTTCGCGGCGCTGTGTATGATTGTATGTTGTCTCCTCATCATGGGCTCTTTCTCCCTGGTGGCCATCAATCTGGATGAGATGTGGGGCAGCTACGAGCAGCAGAACGAGTTTCTGGCCTTTGTGGACGAGTCCTATACCGAGGAAGAGGCCAAGGCCCTCCAGAGCAGCATTGAGGCAGTGCCCAATGTGGCGGAGGTCACCTTTATGTCCAAGAGTGAGGCCAAAGAGGACTTTGCCGCGGACAAGGAGGAGAACGAGCTCTTTGAAAGCCTGCCGGACACCGTATTCCGGGACCGCTTCCGCATCCATGTGGTGGATTTGGAGCAGCTGGAGCAGACGGTGGAGCAGGTGCGGCAGATTCCGGGCATTGTCAACATCACCGCCGCGCCGGAAATTGCCGAGGGCTTTGTGGTGGTGCGCAACATCGCCAGCGGCGTGGCCCTCATTCTGGTGGTGACGCTGCTGCTGGTGAGCCTCTTCATCATCACCAACACCATCCGCCTGGCTACCTTCAACCGCCGGGATGAAATCGCCATCATGAAGATGTGCGGCGCCACCAATGGCTTCGTGCGCTGGCCCTTCGTCTTTGAGGGGTTAATCATCGGGCTCTTTGGTGCGGCGCTGGCCTTCTTCCTCCAGTGGGGGATTTATGAGCTCATTGCCAAGGCGATTGCCGGATCGGACACCATCCAGCTCATTACCGTGCTGCCCTTCCAGCAGCTGGCGGGCCGGGTCATGGCCATCTTTGCGGGCACCGGGTTTGTCATTGGCGTGGGCGGCAGCGTGTTGGCCATCCGCCGGTTCCTTCAGGTCTAACGGAGACAGGAGAAAAACTATGCCTCATAAGAACACAAACCATCCCAAACACAAGTTGGAGTTCCGCCGTGTTGTGACGCTGATTTTAGCGGTGATTTTGGCTGCCTCTCTGG
>CALWBJ010000240.1 GCA_944376035.1 uncultured Clostridia bacterium
TTGATAATGTTCTGCCAAGCCTTGTCTTAGTCTAGCAGAACATTTACAAAAACGTAGCGACGCCAAGCTTTGCTTGGCGAAGCAAAAACAAAGGCGAAGCCATCATTAAGACTTCACCTTTATTCCGTCAACTATAACGAATGTTCCACTGTTAATTAAATTTCTAACTTTATCTATCTTAGTATTTATATCACTAACAGGAATATTATATCTTTTTAAAACATATAAAACATTGTCTGCTCTTAATGATAATTTTTCAGAAAAACAATTTCCATTGGCATCAATAAAGAAACGGCAAAACGAACCATCATTAATATTCATTAATGGCTTATTAACAAAATCATTTGCATCATTTACTTTGTCAAATATGTTTTCTAATGTTTCATCATTTACATCATCATCAAAGTCAGATACTTCTATTTTAGCTTCAGTTGATTTATTATTATTAGTATTATCGTCTACTGATTTTTCTTGTAATTGTGATGATGTTTTCTTTTCTATACGCTCAACAGGTCCTACAGCATCTGCAATATACTTAAATATATTGTCAACTATATCTACTCCAACAGTAGATATGTCACCTTTACGTCCAAATTTAGAGCTACGTTCTAACACATGTTTTTTAGTCATATACTTAAATGCAATATTTATTATGGTTTGATCTGCTCCGTATTCTTTCATATACTTAGTAACAGTGTTAATATTTATAGTTCTTTGTATATTAATGTTATGCATTGACATAACTTTATACATTGTAGCACAGGCATCAAAAATATTTTTATCATTCTTGACGCTTGTTAAAAAATCCGCATTATTTGCATTTGTGTTTGTGTTAACGGAGCCATTACATGCATTAAGGCAAGCAACAAATCCAGTAATCATTTCAGTTGGAATACTAACTTCTACAAGCTCATCAATTCCGTCAATTGTGCCAATGACGGTTAAAGCCTTATTATCATTTTTAAAATTATTAATTGTAAACTTTTTCATTTTTATACCTCCTAAATATTTAACGCAATCCTTTTAATTAAAATAAATTGCCCACTGATTAATCTATAAGAGTAACCAATGGGCAACAACATTTATTAAATTAACGAACAAATATCTCAGCTGTAGCCATACGACCAAACTTACCAGCTCAAATACTTTTAACCATAATATTTTTACCCATAAAAGCGAGCATTCTTGTTAGATTAATCATATTTTCACTAGCTAACTTACCATCTTTACAGAAATCAACTTCTGCAATAGGTGTTTCATTGTTAAACAGTGTAACCTTGCTAAAGTTGTCATTATCCATATCTACAAACAGATTGTCAGCAGATTTAACAGATTCAATCATATCTGCAATAACTGATGCATTATATTCTTTTTGCTCTTCTGTGAGCTTTTTATTGTTGAATATAGGTTTTATAGGCTTTAATACAATCTTTGCTGTATTTTCACTATCTAAACCCTTTGATAAAGAATAAGGGTTTGCTGTATTAACTGTATCATCAATAGCGAAAATAGCATTATCTACAACGACAGTTTCCATCTGTCCAAATTTCTTTAAGCATTTAATTTGAGTCATGTGACCATTAATGCTTACAAAACCTTTTACAGCTATAATTTTACTATCTTTACTTGTAGACTTAGGCAAACGAATTAAGTTTAAACCGTCCATTCGTTTTACAGATGGAAGAATATTTAATAGATAAGCAAAGCTATCTTTTCTGTTATCTGTATTATTAACATAAGATGCCACATAGCATCCAAGTGCAATTATATCAGGATCAAAGCCAGGTTTGTTTTCTACTAGCATTTCTTTTAAGCCTAATAATTCACTAATAGTACATTCAATTACTTCTTTCATTTTAGCTTTTCTTTTTGTAATTAATTCTTCTAACTGTTCTACAATAGCACCGTTATAAGCCTTACTAATGATTGAAGAGTTGTAATGATTACAAATCTCATCAATTTTCTCAAACTCACCAATTACTTCTCTCACCATTTTACCGTAGCTTATTTTGATTTCATATATACGATCAATTAGTCGTATTTTCTTTTCTTCGTTGGCACTATCAACCATTAAAGTATACAGTGGCAACATTTTATCTTTATTATAAAAAGATAACTGTTTTAACATATCTCTACCTTTAAGATTGTCAAAACCTTTTGGACTGCTTAATAACTTTTTACCTCTAGAGCGACAATATCTGCAAATATAACCTAAAGGTGAGAGTGAGTGGTAAGTGTTTGGTACTTGACTGTCTGTAGCATAAACACAGTTATCATTGTCAAAAAACTTACGATCTTCTCCAGAATTTAAATATGCTGTTTTAAGCATAGTATTAAATCTTGCATGATATGAACGTAATTTAATTTCCATAGTTTCTAATAAAACGGCATATACTCCTGTCTTAGCACCATCAATTTCAGTACCTTGACATGGACGTAGTAATTCATTCATCATAAGACAATAATTAGCTACATCTAAAATGTCATAAATACTTCTTTTACCACTTAACACCAAATTATGCATTTGTTCTGGAGTATCCTTATCTCCTGGAAGAACAATATATTTAGTATTAATTGCATTATCTGTAACATTAAATCCATTAATTACAGAATTTATAAGTGTGTTATTAGTACATGTTTTAGGGTTAACAAAGTTAATATAATCTAATCCTTTATTTTTTGCCATTTTTACTAATGCGTTTAGATGGCGATAAATATCAAGAAAGGTTGCTGCATAGTTTGTAATCAGGCCAGTGCGGTCTGCCTTAGCCATTGCTGTTAATCTATTGCAGAAAGAATGAACATCAATATCCATATTATTATCCATAAATATTTCGTTTACATTACTTTCTTTTGGAGAATAGATAATATAATTAAATTTATCTAAAATGGTTTCTTCTCCATTGCTATTGTACATCAATAATGATGATAATTTACCGTCATTAGTAATAGCAAGACAGGTATCACCATCAAAATCAGCTCCGCCCAT
>CALWBJ010000241.1 GCA_944376035.1 uncultured Clostridia bacterium
TCTTTATACAATTAAAGATCCAGTTTTAGGAAAAATAGTGTATATTATTATACTGATTATTGTATTGTGGTTTGTATTACATACAACAATCATTTCTGATAAAACACCAACGAGAACAAAAAAGATAGAGGAGAAGTTTTCAATATTCAGAAAGAACAAGCCTAAAACAAAAAAGAAAAAGACTGCTAAGTAACAGCAGTTTTTCTTTATTTATAAAATGGAAAATTTTGGAAATCAAAGGGATGGTAAATATATGATTAACTTTATAATTTGTGAAGACGAAAAAGAACTATTAAAAGAATATAAACACCAAATAGATAAGTTTATGATGAAATATGATATTGAATATAAATGCGATACATTTGATTGTTATGACGATAAATGGAAGAATGCAGTACAAAATATAAAAGGATTTAAAATATATTTATTAGATATAAGAACAGAAGATGGTTCAGGAATAGATGCCGCAAGACTAATAAGAGAAGAATATGATGACTGGGTATCTATGATTATTATGATATCAGGATTTCCTGAATATCGTTATGAAGCATTAGGAAAAAGATTAATGCTAGTAGACTTTATCAATAAACTAGATCATCCAGAACAAAAACTACAGGATGCACTATTAATATGTATGAAAAATTATGATAATAAATATAAAAGCTTAAAATATACATATAAAAATGTAGCTTATAATATCGAATTTAGAACAATTATAAAAATAGAAAAAGAAATAGATAGTAAAAGATGTGCAATTTATGCAGAAGATGGAAAACATTACATTCAAGGTTCACTAAATGACGTATTAGAAAAACTAGATAAAAGATTCTTCAAATGTAATAGAGGAGTAGCTCTAAATATAGAACAAGTACAAAGTTACAATTTTACTAAAAACGTAGCTCTTCTAAAAAACGGAGAAGAATTCAAAGACATATCAAGAAGTAAAAGAAGGGAGTTGTATAATCGTGTTAGAGGTATTGGTTAATTTTGCTAATTGTTTTATTACGGCTATTTTAGGATTTTATATTATTAATATATTAACAAAAACAAATATAAGTTTAAAAAGAAGTAAAACAATATTATTATTATTTCTAGGGTCAATAGCAATAATGATGTTTCAAGAAATCAAATATCCAGAAATAAAACCATTACTAATTTATTGTATAAATATTATAATCTACAAAAAAATATTTAATTTTCACATAGATGATGCCATTATAGTAGTAGGTATTGCTATGCTATTAAGTTTAATTGGTGACATTCTCATTTCAATAGTAATCTCACTACTTATGATTAATAATACTGAAGTAGTAAATAATATAATTACTGTTTCGATTAAAAATAGTATAGTCTTAATTATAACAATGATAATTATTACAATTCCCAAAGTAAAAAACAAATTATGTGACTTTTATTATAATATAAAAAATAAAAAGAAAATTTCTACCGTTATTTTTTTCTCATTAACAATAATCATATCATCAATTTTAGGATTCCATATATCACAAAATATAGAGTTTGATTTTTCATATATAGTAACATTAATTGCCATATTCATATTGGGAATACTCGTAATAATTTTTATAAATAGCAGAAATGAATATAATAATTTGGTGACAGAATATGATCTGCTATTTACATATATTCAAAATTTTGAAGAATGGATAGAAAAAGAACAATTGAACCGTCACGAATATAAAAATCAGCTTGCAGTACTACGTTGTCTAACTAAAGAGAAGAAAGTAAAAGAATAGATTGATGAAATTTTAGAGGACAATATCAATATAGAGGGACAAGCAGTGACTAATTTAAAGAATCTTCCGAAAGGAGGAATAAAAGGATTAATGTACTATAAAGCAGCTATAGCTCAAAAGCAAAAAATAAATTTAACAACAGATGTTAGTATTGAGAATAAAGGTATATTAACAAAACTGTCAGAAAAAGAAGTCAGAATACTATGTAAGTTAATTGGAATATATTTTGATAATGCAATAGAAGCAGCAGCTGAAAGTAGAAAGAAAAATGTGACAATTGAAATATATGAACTAAAAGATAAAGTAAATATTGTATTCTCTAATACATTTAAGAAACATAAAAATATGAAAGATAGAAATAAAAAGGGAGTTTCGTCTAAAGGAGAGGGTAGAGGGAATGGTTTGTACTTTGCTTCTAAATTAATTAAAGAGAACCCGTGGATAGAAGATAATCAAGAGATTATAGATAGTTATTATATTCAAACAATATGTATAAAAAAATAAAAAGAATGGAAACCCATTCTAAATTAATCAAAAAATATATTTAAACTATTTGGTTCATCCTGAAACCACCATACACAACCTACACTAGCTGCCCCAGTTGCCAACATGGCAATTGCTGCCAACAACATCGATAATCTTTTTTTCATACTCCATCTCCTTTACCTAAATTATATTAAATACTAATTGGTATTTAACACCTTATAATTATTATATGGTTGATGAAACAACCGATAAGTAAGTGGACTTACTACAATAGTTTGTATAATAAGTGCTGAACCAAGAATGGAATTAATTTTAAGAT
>CALWBJ010000242.1 GCA_944376035.1 uncultured Clostridia bacterium
TCACTTTCTTTTTTTTCTCCCTTTTTACTAAATGTAAAACCAGCTAAAATTTTTTCTTTAATATCATGATTTCCATATACTGCATATACACCATATTTACTTTTTAATTTCTTTAATGTGTTTGTTATTGTTTCTGGATTATCTAATGCTTCATATTCATTATCAAAAATATCTCCTGCCATTACAACTAAATCCGGATTTTCTTTATTGATTTTTTCTACCATTTTTTCTATATGAGGTGTTCCAATATTATAACCCATATGAAGATCAGCTACTAAAGCGATTTTTAAGTTCTTTAGTTTTTCTACATCTTTTTCTATTGTTACCTCATATCTTGTTGTTCGAATAATTCTGGCATTGATAGCACCATAGATACTTACTGTTGCGATAGTTAAAATGCAAACAGTACCGGCAATTACAAATACTCGTTTGGAACGAACATAGGCTGCTGGTAATTTTTTGCTTTTTTTTACTACTAAGCGGATTCCATCTGCAATTATGACCGTTAAAACTACATATAATAAAACACCTAACCAATAATTTCCAATTAACTTCATTACCCTCTCTAGTGGACTTGGAGGCAATAAGAAGCCAATGACTAAAGCACTGGCAAAAAAGGTATATATGGTAATTACTAATACTCTAATTCTTCTTTTATTAAAATGTTTGCTACAGGCCTGCATCCAACTTAGTAACCATCTAGCAATATAGAAATTGATAATAATATAGATTGGTGATAAAAAAATTGCTATCATGTGTACTTCCTTTCTTTTTACGAAATTTCTATTTTTTGAATGTCTTTAATTTTATAGTCTGTGATTCCTGCTCCCGTATTAGGATCTTTTCTTGAATATATATTATCGAAAATAAATAACGATAGTAGAATACAGCAAACTATAATTAATTTTTTACGATTTATTTTTTGAATAAGGTTATCTAACAATGGTGCACCAATATATACTATTATTATTCCACCTAATCCAAAAGCTAGTAGTCCTTCTGCACAAATTCTTCCATGTAAATTTAAAAAGTACCCACTATAATCCCACCATCTTTGTCCATTATAGATGGTTTCTAAATATACTGATGTAAAATATTCTATTGTTCCACATAAAATTATAATTGTTAAAAATTGTAAAAGTGGTTTTTCTCTAAATTTATTTAATACTGTTAATATTAAGATTCCACCATAACCATAAATTGGAAGCCATGGTCCTTGCAATACGCCTCTTTTTACAAACTCTCCATCTGCTATGATATGTAATACTACTTCCCAGATCCAGCCAATTACTGAAAAAATGAAGAATAAAGCAATTAAAGACCATATAGAGTATCTTCGCATATAATTAATAGTATCCATTTTTTGTCTTTGATGTTTTTCTGGAATGGAAAATAATCGCATCGGATATTCTTTTCCTTTTACTACATTTTTATATATTTCTAGTCGTTGTGATTTTCTTTCTTCTTTTTCTATTGCTTCTGCTTCTTTTGTATCTGATAAAGAAATTCCTAAGAACTCTGCTACTACTTTCTTTATTCCTTTTGTTTTTTCTTTAGGAGCTTGCGATTTTTTTAATACTTCTATAACGTCAGAATATTCCTCTTCTACTTTTTCTTTAGGTGGTTTTTCATATAAATAATCGTCATTTAATTTTTCTATTCCTTTTATTTTATTTTGTTTTGCAATCATTCTTAAATTAACAAAATATTCTGTCATTGTTGCTATTTTATATGGATTAGAATATAAGATTTCTGTAATTCCTAAAGTACATGTTCCTAATATCATCCAACCCAAGTAAGATAATTCTAATTTAAAACATTCCCATTTATGACCATACATCATTCTTCTTGATAAATTAATGGCATCTAATGTTTTTATATTAGGATTTTCTGCTACAATATATGGAACTAAGATGTATGAATATCTTTTCACAACAATTCCTACAATTGTTAGACACCACAAACTATAAAATGCAGATGTTACAAACATTGTCCACGCTGTTTTATTCCATCTTTTAATTCTTAATAAAAATAGGAAACGTTGCATCGGTACTTTCTGATAGATTCTACCTTCTAGAAAAATTCTTCTAGATATTACTTGATACATATTAGTTAAAAAGAACCATAATAAGAAACTTAATAATAAACTAGCAGCCACTAAGATAATTGATGTAATGTTTGGATGTCCAATAATTGAATTCATACCAGTAATAAAAGTAACATAGATAGAGCCTGTGGAAAAAGCATTTACTATCATAGCAAAGACTCCTCTACTTCTACCTAAGACTTTTGTTTGATCCTTTTGATCTTCTTTTATAATCTCTTCTTTTAGTTTCTTTGTTGCTTGTTTGCTTTCTGAAGTTTGCCCATTTAAGGCTGCTTCTACTGCTTTGTTATCTTTTTCTGGACCTGTAATTACAGTTTCTGGAAACGTTTTTACTTCTGATATATTTAAAGATCCAATAAATTCTGCTCCTATAAAAGCCGCGATTACACAAACGACCATAAAGATTGGGTAATGCTTTTTTAAATTCTTTCTTGCTTTTCTTTTTAGTTCTTTTCGCGTTTCCATAATTACTCCTTT
>CALWBJ010000243.1 GCA_944376035.1 uncultured Clostridia bacterium
GAAAAGAAAACAACCGCATTAAAATATTTCCTGCTTAACATTTTAATTCGGTCAAATTGAGCGTCCCAGTCAAGTCCATAAAGACTTATAGCTTCTTTAAGTCTCCCTGTTTCGTTCTCGATAATAACTACTGCCGGGTCGTCTCCGATACTAGCTGGGTCATAACCGATTTTATAAGTGCATTGAGATAATGGCGTTTTCCATTGCTTTATATAGTCCTCTCGCTCAGCGCCACTTAATGAATTGCCTATTTTTTCAAGGCACTTTTCCTCAAAGTTTGGAAATACCGCAAGCTCGTCTGATAAAAACTCTGCAAGATAATCTTGTCTGTATCTCGTTGTGGACATTCTTCTTTCAAGATTCTCTTTATATGTTCTTCCGTTAGATTGAATCTTGTCTTTAATTACCTGAATTTTGGGATTATCCCAATGGGACCATGTCCAGCTTTCCCATTGTGGGTCGTAATCAGGTGAGCCTTTTTGTCCCCAGCACCACATTTTGTAAAAATAGTTTTTTCCAAGCGGAGAACTGTTGATAAGTCCTATACCGCCTTCACCGCCTAGTCCTCTGCCGGGCGAGTTTAGTCGTCCTTCAAGATTGCTCCACACGGTTTCAAGGTCTGATATTCTTGCGGCTTCTGTTATTAAAACAGCGTCTAGTGCAACTGCTACAAGGCTTTCAGGGTCGTAAGCTGATTTTATTTCAAAGAGTATGCCGTTTTTCGTGAGAATTGATTTTGTTGTCTTTGAATAGTCTTGTACTAAAGCGGCAGGAATCAGCTTCTTTAATTTCTCTAAGTCTTGCTCGGCAATGTAATTATTCGGAGCTACTATCCACGCTCTTACAGGCCAAAGCTCATCAGTTCTTCGAGATACACTCTCATTTGCACAAGCACAAGCATATTTAAATATTTCAAAAGTCATGGAATGGTCCTTTCCGGAACGGATTCCTCCGGAAACAACTCTGAACCTTGCATTGGAATTGTGCATAATGGTTTGATAGTCAAAAGGGGAGTAGCCTGTCGAAATAGTCTTGACCGTCTCTGCTTTTGCTTCTTCTCGGCATTTAGGACAAAGTTTCCATTCGGTGAACTTCCCTACATCTCCATCCCACTCTTGCCTAAATTGGCACTTGCACCTTTCGCATATCGAAAACTCTTTTTTAGATATTAACGGCTTTGATTTGCTCGTTTTGTTAAGAACGGAATACGTCCTTGGTTTATCCATTTCCGTCCTCCACACTTAACGCCAATTCGCCACCGGCAAAAGCAATTTGTATTTTTGCTTTACTTCTCTGATGTGTAACCTCCGCGTCCTCAGTAGTCGTCATTTGCTCATGAACTAGCTTGTTGAGCATAGATAATGACTTAACATAATCAGAAAATTGAGTGGGCGTGTTTATATTGTCTTGAACTCGTCTAATAACCTCATCGTCTATAACACCATTAACAAGTTCGAGAAAAGCAGATGATATTTTTTGAGCTGTCTCGCTTTTATTTTCATCAATTAACACCGCAATGCCTTTGTTTCTTCTGCTTACAGCGCGTCTCATTTCTGCTATCATTTCTTCGCTTGCGGTATCATCCATAATTGCTTGCCTAATCTGAGTCTTGCTGTCAAGAACAATTGCCTCTGATGTATCAAAAGGAGTCGGCGATAATTCGGTCATATCAGCTTTGAAAGCATTATCCGTAATTATCAACCTCCTTCATTAATTTTTGCTTTTCTTCAAGCACTTTTTTATAATCGTTATATAATTCCGGATTTGTATATTTTATCGGCATTTTTTGAAGTTTTTCAGCTATTGCCGCTTCAATAAAATCTGTTAATCCTACTTTAATTACATTATCCTGATTGTATCTTTGCAAAGCTTTCCACATTTTATTGTTTAAATCTTTGTTGATACAGCACTTCAGCAATGTTGTTTTGTTTTCTACAATTTGACTTTCATCTATTGCCCTCTCAACTTTTCCAAAGGTTTTAGGATTAGATTCCATAAAAAAAGCCAACGCCTGTACAACTGCAACAGACATAGGCACTTTTAAATTATTAACTACCTCTTTAAATCTTACCACTGTTTCATCAAGAGGTAACTTAACCGCTGTATGTTTCACTTCTGAGGTGGGCTTAAATGGCTGAACCTCATTTAGAACTTCAACATATCGCTTTCCATACTTAACATAATCATTAAAAACAGCTTTTGAAATATAAAAATTACAAAAGCTAACTTTTTTTGCTTTTGATTTTTTCCCTTTTAATCCACTTTGAATTGTCATTCTAATTGCTTGTGCAATAGGCTCAAAAGTCCTGTGCATATAAAAAGCGTTTATGTAGGTATCGTTTTTTCCTATGGTGTTAAAAAATTTTTCAATAGATTTCTCATCTTTATATGGGCTTGAGCTAATCGTTCTGTTCAGTGTTTCTTTGCAAAGCTGCTCCATTCTTTCAACACGAACCCTTAATACTTTAGATACGTCTTGAATTGAATAAGCCCACTTCGGAACTTGGCAAAATGAATTGTATATTCCCATTACAGTTGCTTAAATAGACTTTTATTGTTCCAATTATCTTGCATAAATTGGTGTATTCCAGTGTTCGGCTCAAATTCTGGATATTTAGATTTAATAAAATTAAAAGCCGTATCAAATGTAACTGATTTATCGAAGAATAGGGAATCTCGCAAGTACATAAGAACCATTGCCGGTGAGCGTGATTGCCCTTGATTACAGAACACAAGAACAAACTTGCCTTTAATTATAGAATCGTGAATAAAATCAAGACCGGCTCTAATCATTTCAACACTAAAGAACTCAGGCTTAGGCGCATCTATCATATTCAATGCGATTAAATTATCTCTAATCGCATAAAGATATTCTGCACGGCTCTTTTCGCAGCTTTTACCTGAATATCCAACGACCTTTTTGTGAATAGGGTCTTTACACGCTGCTACAAAAGCAAAGTTTTCATTGTTTTTTAATTTATTGTAGTCGTCAACTGTGCCTACAAATATTCCTTTTGCTATTTCTTTCATTTTTCTTTTTTATCCTTTCATTAATGCAAGAAATCACAGGGCACATTACAACTTCATCGTGTAGTTTTGAGCGCCACGGGCACTTTTCGCAATATCTCGCTTCTTCGTCCGATAATTTTAATTTCATTTATCCCATTCCTGCAATTCCTTAACGCTTATTCCTGCGATACCCGGAGATTTGTCGCTGTCTGTCGGCTTATATCCTGCTCCCTCTTTTTGTGGGTACATAAATTCAAACATAGCAAAATTAGCTATGTCAGCAAGATATTCAGTATTTCCGGTCTTTTTATAAGCTTCAAGCCTTATCTCTAAAGAACCTATTATATCAACACATTTGCTTGTACTGTTTTCTTTGATTGGACCGTATTTGTAAAAAGACGTACATACCATTG
>CALWBJ010000244.1 GCA_944376035.1 uncultured Clostridia bacterium
ACTCAGGAAATTTGGTTCAGGCAACACGAAAGCCCTACACTTTCCTCGCGGGCTGCTACATATACGAATATAAACATTATGCGGGGAACGATGATAGTCAATTATGATGCTGAAACAATTCTTAACGGCGCGAATTACATCATGATCAAAAATAAAAATAAGTGGTACTATTGCTTTTTGACGGGGGCTGTTCAAAACAGCGTGAACAGCTCTACCGTTTCCTTTGAGGTCGACGCACTGCAGACATATCTTTTCGATTATGGCATCGTGCAGGCATATATCGAACGTGAACATGTCACTAATGATACGGTCCAGAACATCTACACCGGAAAAAGTGCGTTGAAAGATCAGCTGGAATGCGGTGATTACATTATTGATGAAAGAAAGACTAACTCGCTTGGTGGTTATTCCGTCATCGTATGGTCAGCACAGAACGCGAGCGGTTCCCAAACCTCAAGCACTCATTATGGGCTATATAATGGTGTAGATGGCCATCGCATCAATCGGTCATCATATGGTAATGATAACGATTTTGCGAACGCGATCAACGATTATATCAACGATCTAACAGAAGCAGGCGCTGGGGATTCCATTGTTGGAATTTGTCAGGTTCCTAATACGTTCTACGGCAATAACCCTTATACCCTGACAATCAATACGCCGGATGCAGTAGATAATTACACGCCGCGCAACAAAATATTGTTATCATATCCTTATACGTTCTGTGTAGCTGGAAGCAATACTGGCCCATCAAGTGAGCTAATGTTTGAGCTAGCAGACACCTATAAGGTATCTTGCCTGTGTTATTACATGCTTTCGCCATCCCCTCAATCGATCATGTTTCCCCAGAATTACCGGAATATTACAAATGATGTAGATGATGCGATAAAAATTGATGCTTATCCACAGTGCGCATATGCGATAGATTCTTATAAGGCATGGCTTGCGCTTAATTCCAATCAGGTAAGCGCACAATACGCAAATAACCTCACGAATTACAACACGGCGATGGAGATCGCGGGAAATAATCGCGCATTAGCTGACCAGAATATGCTTCTTAATTCTATCGGATCTTTGGGCGGCGTAGTTAGCGGGTTAGCTACAGGCAACATTATGGGGGCTGTAGGTTCTGGAATTAGCGGGATTACTGGGGCAATAGGGTCTCAGATTTCAGCAAACAATTCCTACACCAACACAAAAATACAGGCGTCCGCATCTTCTGCTATGGCTGTTCGTTCTTTGAACGCAAAAATGAATGACGCGGAAAAAATGCCGATGACACCAAGGGGCGGAAGCGGTGGAAATGCCCCATTCCAGTATATGTTCTTTGCCGGGTCCGGAGCCGCTAATGCCGGCATGGGAGATTTCTTTCTTGAGCGGCGATCGATCAAGTATGAACAGGCCGTGAGGCTAGACAACTATTACGATATGTACGGGTATAAGGTAGACCGGTTGGGAATTCCTAACGAGGATCACCGGGTGAACTATTGGTATACCAAGACAGCATCTATCATGCTATCAGGCGCCATCCCTTATCAGTATATGTCACAGATAGAGGCGCGTTACAATTCCGGGCTAAGGTGGTGGAGAAGTGAAGCATTGTTTGGTAATTTTTCCATCGACAACCGTACATTGTTAGAGGCTGAGCCTATGCGGTTATATGAGCCTGTACATTTTGACCCACAGGGGGTGAAGAATCATGGCAAATAACAGAAGAGCAAGAAAGCATCAGCGGCTGATGAACAATGTGAGCTATAACATCTGGTTCAACCGGCTGGCGAACATCTGCCAGAACCGCTTCCGCTGGGAGCTGCCGGAAACATGCGACGCGGACATGATCGAGCGTGCATATTTCAGAGCTGGGCGCGCCTGCGTCTTCATCGATGACATCATCGGACCGGTCAGCCTGCCGTTCACCAACGCGTCGCCCCTGAATATCTATGGCTATCCGGCGAAGGTTCAGCCCTATTCCTTTTATTGCGGTGTCAATTATGGATTGATCCCCCTGAAGGATTGTGCGGTCTCCTTTGCGAACACGCAGCGCATCAGCGACTATTCCCTTTGCGACTACTACGCCATGCGCTTGGCGGACCTCAGCCGAACGATAGACGTTAACCTCACGCTGCAGAAGGCAGCCGCCGGAGCGGTCGTTGGTAGCGAGGCGCAGAAAAACAGTGTAGTAACTGCGGTCAAAAGAATCGCGGAAAACGATGTATTTATCGTCGTGGACAAGGATCAATGGCAAAATGAGGCGATCACAGGAAAGCAAAACGCACTCAGCACGTTCAGCTTCAACGTCCCTTTCATCGCAGACAAGCTGCAGATCGAAGCCGCCCAGCTGTTTAACGAATTTTTAACGGCTGTTGGAATTGAGAACAGCAACATGGACAAAAAGGAGCGCGTCAACTCTTCTGAAACTAACGGCAATATCGGCGCGATCGAAGCAGCGCGCAACATCGCGCTGACCCCGCGCCGCCGGCTGTGCGAAGACGCCAAGAAAAAGCTGGGCATCGACATGTCGGTGTCGTGGGATTCTGACATCGCAACACTGCTCAATGCGGCCTTCAGCGACATTGCGCGCGATCAGCTGAGCGGATCGCTCGGGCTGGGAGAAGCGCAGGCCTTCCGAAAGGTCGGAGAAGCTGAAGAGGATCCGAGGTGATAGAAGATGATCAATCATGACTTACCGCAGTATACCGTAACACTTGAGATGGTTATGCAGGGGGTGATACAGTCAGATGTAGAGGACGTATTGACCCGTGATCAGATCGTGGAGGCATCGGCTAAGCTGTTTGACTTCCCGATCAATTTGACCGACGAAGACCGCGCCGCCTTCACGATCGGTTTCTGCAAACACTTCCGCTGGCGGGAGCTGGCTGTCACACCGTTCGCACGCTGGAAAACGTATCTGGAAGAATTTTGCGACAACAACGCGGACTTCATCCGGTATGTGTTGGCGGAGGCGCGCCGGGATGCGTCTTTGTTCGGCACCGTCGACATCGTGGAAGCCCGAGACAAAGCGCGCAGCTATGATCGTGACCGCACGTCTTCCACGGATAGCCTGCAGATCAACGATAACTCGGACCGCTCCACCGTGACCAGCGTAACCTCTACTTTCCCGCAGGCTACGCTGGCAGGACGTGACTACGCCTCAAACTCGGACCAGAGCGAGACGGAAAACACAGCAGATTATCAGCTGTCGACAACGGCCGACAGCGACGAAAAGGAAAAGCTGAACGAAGGCGAGAATGAGACGGTGACCCGGCAGGGGTTCAACGGGGTTCTTTCCGGTGACGTCTACGCGTCCGCCTTGAAGGTTTTTCCGAAGCTTTCCCTTCTATGGCGGCAGATGTCTTACTTGTTTTATTCAGTATATTAGGTGGTGAAAATATGAGCAAGAAAAAGGTGTTCAGCTTGAACGGGCCAACCGAGCACATCGCAAGGGATCGTCTGATCCGTGAGCTGCCATTCAACTTCAACCCGATAAACAATATCGCCTTTATCGACGCCCCGACGGATTACATTCTGCTAGCAAAGCTGACGCAGAAAACGAACGAGATCATCGCGGTGATCAATGCACTTAACGCTGCCATGGACAATTTCTATGAACGAGTAGACGCGGCGATCGAGCAATACACGATCGATGAGGTAAACAGCCTGCTGGCATCCGGAGCGATCACTTTAAGCATTGCCTACGATGAGGAAACAAAAGATCTCAAATTCTCATTAGCTACCGCGAAGAAGGGGGGATGAAAATGGCTGTAATAGGAAGTTTTAAAAGCATCAGCGACGATGATAACACTTATGAGATTGACTATTCCGAGATTCAGCAAGAGTTCGACACCCTTGAAGAGTCTGTCAACCAGTCTCTCGAACAGATCAACCAGAGCAACGAGCAATTTCAGGAGGATATCACGGAAAAGGTCAACGCGATAAAAGGGAATATCACCACTATGCCGTGCTTTTCTCAGGTTTTCCGATTGATCAAGCTAGGCAACGGCGAGACGATCACGCCCCGCCAGTCTTTCATCAAGCTTCAGGGAACCTGTAATTGTGACAACGTGGACGGGGAAAGTGACCTGACCCTAACCTGCTGGGACAACTGGGGAAATGACACAACGGCCGCCGACTGGAACAACAATAATCAGTTAGTGCTATATTCCAACAATGCGCAGTTAGCTTCTTTTAAGGAGTCAACCTACGGTGGACACGGAAATTCCCTTTGCTACGTTAAGAAATCGACAAAAGGATCCACCGCAAACGCCGCATATCTCACACAGCTTTACACGCTTAATTCTTCCGGCGGTACGGTCAAAACGTCCAATGTAGTAATCTACAATGTGACCACGTCATCAATCACGCGCATCGGTGTCATCGATCTGTCCTGGCTTTCAACGATCTGGCAGAGTCATGGAAACGCCCCTTCTACCTTCAATCTAAATTCAGTAGAGTATATCGCGGAGCTGGACAAGTTCGCTTGTTTTATCAACAAGGACGGAGCAGACGGGGCGCTTATCTTAGCCCCATCAAAACTTCAGGCGTTCGGATCATATTCTGTGCTGACGCCCCTTAATTCAGGAGCTATCTATATCCCACTTAATTATGAGTTACAGCCCGCATATAACACGGAGAACCTTATCCAGACATGTAAATACCTTGGCGGAGGATATTTTGGGGTACTGCGCTTCAAGCCAAACTTTATTCACGTCTTCCGCATCGATGACGGTGGCGAGGTGATCGACACATCAGGTATGGAAATAGGAATGTGGGGTAATTCAAATTACTGGGTTGGAGAACCGCAGGACATTTGCCGATGCGGAGATAAAATACGCCTGTACTCCTACCACGTACTCAATCAGAACATCGTTGCTAGCCGTGCAGACATTGCGGAGTTCACACTATTCGGCCAACAGCCAAGCACAACGAGCGACGCGCCGAAAACATCGATCTACGAGCCGACCGTATATGTAGACGCATCCTCAGATATGATCGGGCCGGCCGACGGGTCAGACGAATACCCGTTCCTGTCGATCGACGAGGCGATAAAGCATGTGGAATGCCCGAACAACGGCATTTCCCAAACGCGCATTAGGTTGGCTAATGGAAGCTATCTGATGAGCTATCCACAATGTACAAAGGAAATTTCAATCGAGCCACAAACAGGGGCTTCTAATGTCACCCTGGACATCTGCCAGTGCAAAGGCTGCACAAAGATTGAGTTTAAAGAAATCAGGGTCACAAGCGGGGACCGATATGCCGACCCATCCCGAAGTAATGACTTTATGCTTTCAGCACACGACAGCGATATCCACGTTTCAGAATGTACATTGACGCCGGACAGCTCACACAACGCACTTGCGCTTTATCACGCTAACGCCACTGTTTGCGGATGCAGCGGAAGCGGCGCGGCAGGACGGGCGAACGTGTATGCTTCAACAGGATCGACAGTCAAGGTGATCAACGCTACCGGGTTTACCGGGTTAAACGCATCATCGTTCAATGTACTAACTAATTCGATGATCTTCATCGATGGCGAAAAATCCGGCAATGTCAATTTAGGCGCGTCGTGTCTTATGGTCGCACCTGACCTTGGCAGCAAGGCATAAAGAAAAAAGGATCGCTTAGGCGGTCCTTTTGAATTTGAAAACATGGGCATTATCCCCGAGCATGTCATAACCGGCATATTGCCACGTGCTATCCTCTGTTTCCTCAACCTCAACCATATCTGTAACGCCCATTTCTTTAACGCTGTCGTGGTCGATGAAGTCGATAAGTATTGTGCCGATTTCATCCAAATACTCCTC
>CALWBJ010000245.1 GCA_944376035.1 uncultured Clostridia bacterium
CTGCGGGACATTGCCGCGGCCTATGCGCTCTTTGAGGAGCGGCGGGACGGGGTGGTGAAGGTGGCCATTACACCCTAAGTTCTGCTTAAAATGTACGCCCAGACAGTCACGCTTGACTGCCTGGGCGTACTTTATGGAAAACTGCCCCTTGCTTTTTTACGCCGTTGCGGTTATGATGGCAGACGCTGGGAGGACGGCAGTATGGGATACAGCGCTGTGCCGGATGGAGCTGTGCGCTGTTATTCTATCAGAGCGCACAAAATTATCTGTCTGAAAGACTTGATTTTTTGGTAAATAATCGATAATATGTAAAATAGGATGTATTCCTGACGCGCTTTTCCTGCCACAGCAAAAAACATGGAAAGATTGGCTTGTATTTCCCTCAAGCGGAATCTTTCAGTAAAAAGAGGTCATCTTGTTATGGATATATGTATCGGTGCCATACGTGCAGCGGCTCGTTGGAAGCGCAAGGGAAACTATATTCTGGGGGTTCTGATCGCTTTTTTGGTTGTGGTGTTTTTGATGGTCGGCGCTGCCGCTCATGCAGAGGAAAATACCACCAAAGTAGTACGGGTTGGCTTTCCCATTCAGGAAGGAACCTCTTACATTGACGAGAATGGGAACTATGCCGGGTATCTGGTGGATTATTTAGCGCAATTGTCCCTGTTTATCGACTGGGATCTGGAATTTGTACAGGTGGAGGGAGACCTGGACACTCAGCTGGAAACCCTGATGGCCATGCTCCGAACCGGCGAGATTGACATGCTGGGTACAATGAACCGGGATACCTACCTGGAGGAGCTGTTTTTGTACCCCAATTACAGCTACGGTACACGGTACACCGCGCTGGCCGTTTTACAGGATGATCCCCAATGGATTGAAGAGGATTTTGCAAGCTGGGACGGCATCCGGGTGGCTACCTTTCCGGGCTATGAAGAGCAGATGTCAGAATTCATCTACTACACCTCGGTCAATGACTTTACCTATGAAATTGTCAACTGCGGCAGCTATGAGGAAATGATCCAGGCGGTGCGGGATGGACGGGCAGACGCCATGATTCAGGCGGACATTTCCATGACGGAAGGATTCCGCATGATTGGCCGCTTCTCGCCGTCTCCCTATTACTTTGCGCTTTCTCCGAACAACACCGAGCTGTTACAACAGCTCAACATTGCCATGCGCAGCCTGAGCAGCGCTCAGCCCAATTTGCAGACGGAATTGTACGACTGCCATTTCAGATTTATGGATGGGTTTCAGATCTCCGAGGAACACCGGGCCTATATCCAATCGCTCGGCACGCTGAAGGTGTTATTTTTTGATGGAGATGCGCCCTATCAATATGTAAAGGACGGGGAGTTGACAGGGTTTGCGGTGGAATATTTCCGACGCTTTGCCCAGGACACCGGTCTGCAATATGAGACGGTAATTGCTGATAGCTATCAGGAGGCGCTTGCCATATTGGAGCGGGGCGAGGTGGATCTGGTGGCATGTATCCCCACCAATTCCACCATGAATTTCCTGGAAAATGTGGAATTCACCATGCCATACTTCAACAGTTTCAGTGTGACTGCCTGCACCAATTCGGACTCGAACCACTGCCAGGGCAATCTGTCCTTCTGGCTCAACACCGTGTCGGCACTGGATCAGCTCCAGTCTGGAGAGCTCAATGGCGTCCGCGCAGACTACTATTCTCTCTCCTATTATCTGCGCAAGGGGGAGGTCTATAACAAGGTTACAGTGGACTGGGCCAATGCAAAGAATCTCTCCTATACGGTTGGCGTGACAAGCAATGTCCCCCAGGAATTTGTCACAATTCTGAATCAGTACGCCAGTTCCATGAGCAGCGACGCCAAACATGCCATTATGTACCGCTATTCTGGCGATCCGGTGACATATACATTCTCCGAGTGGCTGTGGGTCAACCGAACCGCGCTTATCTTTTCTTCCATTGTGGCCATCTGTCTGGGCGTCATTCTGTGCCTGCACATCCACAGCAGACGGAACGCCTATAAGGCTCTGCTTGCGGAAAACCGCCTGGTGCATCTGACCATGTATGATGAGAAAACCGGTGCGTACAATGAGTCTCAGTTCCGTAAGATTTTGGAGGAGCGGTGCAGAAATCAGGAGAATATTGCCCTGGTTGCCCTCAATATCCGCAGTTTTAAATACATCAATAATACCTATGGCACCGAACGGGCCGACGAAATGCTGTGTGAAATTACACGCATTTTGGAGGAGCGGATTGGCAAGGATGAATTTTTCTGCCGGCCGTCTGCCGACTTGTTCTATCTGGCCCTGCATGAGGAGACCACAGACAGCCTGATTGCACGCACCGAAGATATTGTTTCCGCCATTGTTTCAATCGTTGCACTGGAGCTGGATGGCCACCCGCTGTCCCTGTACTCGGGGGCGGTGTTTGTGGGGGAGTCGCCCGCTCCCTATTGTGTCTCCCCCAACATCAGCTATATGATGGTGGCGCTGGCCCATGCAAAACAGGAAAATTGCAGCACGGTGTACATTTTTGACAAACCGCTGTATCAGGCAGAGCAGATGCGGTATTACATTGAGACCCACATGCAGGCTGCCCTGGAACAGGAGGAGTATCAGCTCTATTTGCAGCCGAAAATGAATCTTCAGACAGACAACGTGGACAGTGCGGAAGCTCTGGTGCGCTGGCAGTCCAAGGAG
>CALWBJ010000246.1 GCA_944376035.1 uncultured Clostridia bacterium
AAGTATTAACTCCTGAAATATCAACGTTATCCATATTTACTGAAACACCTTTAAATACGCCTGTTTGTAAAACGAAATTTTGTAATGCTTCTTCAGAATAACAATACTTTAAGAAAGTTTTTGCAAGATCACAAATAGCAGGGTCATTTTCATTGTTAGCATTTATATATGCATATGAAGAAACTGATTCTACCAAAGTTTGTTTTTTACCATTTCCTTCAGAAACACTTCCAGAAACTTGCGTAGGTAGTGGCATCCATTTAAATTGTCTATTTTTAGCCTTTTCCTTATAAGTATTTTCACTACGCAAACGGCTGTCTTTTGCTTCGTTATACCAATAACTACCTTCGACTAACATTGCGATAGGGTTATTTTCAAGATCGGCATAAATGTATTCAGTTTGAGCAGATTCGTGATCTAATACACCCGTGATTTTGGTAGAATAATATTTGCTGTTTGACAAAATCTTTTCAAGCACTTTCAACGCATAGTATTTACTTTCTTGTTGCCTTAACAAATATCCATTTTCTGGCGTAATATCCACTTCTTCAACAACAGGAGTTGTTCCGTTAAAATCGGTAATTATACGTGCTTTTCCACCATTAACGCCACTATCTTTCCCATAATTATAGTTAAGCATAAATTCATCATGCCCTGCAAGCGCACCGTGAAGACCAACTAATAATCTAGAAGTATAAGATTCATAAGCACCTGTCCAAATAAATGGAGCAACCAAGAATTGAGCACTTCTATCCATAAGAGTCATCAACTCTTCTATTGAAGATGGTAAACCGTCATCATAACTCCCTTTAATGCCATCAGGACCAACAGATTTCTCGCTTTCTACACTTGTCCAACCGCCACCGGCCTTAAAGTAAAGTTGCCAATCAGCAAATACTTTAGCATCGTACGTTAAACCCGAATATACTTCGTAATGTGGCAATACGTAATATTCATCATTAATAGCTGTCAACGCTGCCTTTTGGCTGCTTGTAAGTTTGCTTTCTATAGTAGCAGTTTCCTTTCCATCAGTTACGTCTGAAAGAGAACTCGTTACCATATCGGTTAAAGGCAATAATGAACCTTGCGCCGCCATATCGTTATAAGGCACAACTTCTGAGAATATTACATCATACACTTGCGAACGCAAGCTACCTGTCATATTATCTTTACCTGGTGAAATTACGATATCAACACCTTTTTTGTTTGTATCTGGCTCAAAAACAGTGTTTTCGTATTTTTGCTCAAACGATTTTTCAATTTCATATAACCAATCTGTACCTACGCCACCGTTGTAGTTGTAAACAAAAAGCCACGTTTTGTTTGGGTCTCCCTCTGGGCTGTCTTCAGTAGTACGATTGCAACCAATCGTTCCCATACTTGTCATGCAAATAAATGCTGCCAAAATAATGCTAAATAGTTTCTTTTTCATAATTTTCTCCTTAAAATTATTTATTATCATATTGCTGTACTGCCACCAATATTAACTTTTTATTTTTAATATTACTTTTTTAACGTTTGCAGTTTTTTCTATTGCATATCCCGCCATATGTAATTCATTAGGATTTATTATAATGGCTTGACCGCAAGTATAAATAACTTCTTCTATCTTTTCAGTCTTGTATAATCCACCGTCATTTTGTTCATCATACGACTCAGTCGGGTTATCAGCATTTTTACCTATAAGGATCTTTTCTTCACCCGCAACGATATAATGTATATCTATTGTGTGCTTATGCGCTTCAAAAATATCTGCATCAACCGCATCTGTCGTATATGAAACAACGTTTGCAGAAATTCCATTGTCTAACTCGTATTTACCATCGGCAGTCGCTAAAGAAATGTTTTTTAAGAATTCAACAGCCTTGGATGAGTTAATTTTTCCATTTAATAATTTAATGTCTAAAACTTTTTCCATTACTATTTTTTCATCCTTCTATAATGTTCAACACACTTACAATCTTTTACCTTACTATAATCGTGGTCGTACATTTCAATTCCGTAATTTCTTAACACCCTATCGTAAAGAATAGCGCAATGCCCACAATAATCTTCATAGGGCTGCATATACGCATGTTCATTGATTAGTTTTTTTGAAGGACATCCGCTCATGTAAATAGAAAAATCGTTGCCTTCTTCATCAAGCGTCATCTTAAAATCACACGCTTCTTCATTTAAGGATTTTGACCAATAATCCCAACAGCCTTTAAGCCCTTCTTTTTCAACCGCTTTTCCAAGTAAATCTGCAACGTAAGTATCGGATATATACTCCCAATACTTCATAACCCCATCTTTACCTTCTTTTTTATCTATAAACTTAAACAATTCACTGTAAAGTAATACAAACTCTGTACAAGAAATCATTATGTCCTCCTTTACAAACTGAAACTATATTCAGTTGCCCCAGTTTCTTTATCATAAGCACCCATATCAAACTTTAAACCACAATCTTTGGCAAGTTCGGCATAAACTACACGAGTAGTCATTTCATACCATTTTGACGGTGTTTTGCCTTGTTCTTTCATGTACTTAACCGCAGGACAATAATTAACTTTTATTTTCAAATAAGTATTAGTTAAATTTATATATATTGCATTTTCCGCTTCTTCTATTTTGTAAATGTTCTCTATGTAGTTTTTAATTGCGGATAAACCTTTTTCTTTATATTCTTTTATAAGCGGAATAAAATATGCTTTTGCGAACTGTGTTAAAAACTCTTTAACCCCGTCATCACCGTATTTATTGCCAACGTATTCTACACCATTATCCGCAGATATATGAAAATCTCTGTGCAAATATTTGTTATCTGCAGCCTTTCTTTCCATCACTAACTTTGCCATAATCATCCTTTATCAAATAATCTTTGTATCTAGAAATTCTTAAATTGCTTTGCAAAATACTTTTTTGCGTTATTATAAAAAATATTTTCCTTGTCTTTCTCAGAGATTAGTGCGTATTGTATCCTTCCGTATTGAAAACCGCTATCATAATTATCCGTACCGAAAAATATTTTTTCCGAGCCAACTTGTTCAACAGCATATTCAATTACGTTATTTAAGTTAGATGCACCACCAGAAGTATCTGTAAATATATTTCCATGTTTTGAACGCCTAATTGCATCAACATGCTCTATGCTACCCAAATGTGCTATTATAAGTTTCATGTTTGGATATTTATCTGCATATTTTACCATGTTGCTTATTTTATCTGGATGCATTAGCACGAAACATTTTAGCTCATTTGCAAAACTAAAAATTTTATCTGCATACTCTTCAATATCGTATCCATGACAAACGCTATGAATTTTTATACCTAAAACTTTCGAACAATTTATCATTGATTTTATTTGTTCAAACAAAAACTCTTGCCTTGGATCAAGAACTAACCACTGAAAAATTTTTTTATCAACTTTACACTGTTCAGCTAGAGAAGCATTGTCTTGATATATGTTCTCGGTTTGCAACACTGAAGAATAATAACTTATTCCAATCGCTTCAATATTTAGTAAAGAGTGCTTTTTATTTAAAAATTCAAACGATCTTTTATCTATTTCTGTTTCAGGACAATCAAATTTAGATCCGTTATTGCAATGCGCGTGTAAATCTATTATCATTGATACCCCCCCATATAAAATAAATTTAAGTTCTTCGTGTATATTATATCAAGTCAAAAAATTCAATCTCTTCAAGTTTTTCTTTTAATACTTTTAAGTAATTTTCATCAGGTAATCTTTGCGGTTCAATCGTATATCCCATATCATAACCCATTAAGGTCATAACCGCTTTCCACTCCGCAGTATTCGCTGAAATTAACAAGTCAATCACTTTATTCATTTTTCTTTGAAGGTCAAGCGCCTTTAAATTATTGCCTTTCTTAAACTCATTATATATATTTGCCGATAATTTAGGCAACATATTATATGTAGTCCCTATTGCACCGTCCGCACCTTCCATCAATCCGCAAATTAACGTTTCGTCAGGACCGTTAAGCACGTTCAATCTTTCCCCGCATTCAGCCGTAATTTTTCCAAATGTATAATAATCGGGAATAGACATCTTTATTCCAGCAACATTATCTATTTCTGAAACCTTTTTTGCAAACCCTAAAATATCTCCTTGTAATACACCAGTCACGTATGCAAACAATGGTGCTTTGCTTCTTTTGGCAATAATTTTATAATATTCGATAATTTCATCCATTTCGTAATATGCTAATAGTGCCGGCGGAAGCGATGCAACTGCATCAACACCAAGTTCGTTTGCGTGGTCAATTAATTCGTAAACGTCGTCTATATTCCCTGAACCAACGTGCGCGATTATCTTTCCTTTACCATTGTTTGCCTTCTTAACCGTTTCTAACATTTGCATTCTTGTTTTGTTAGGTAAAACAGCACACTCACCAGTGTTACCACCAACGTAAAATCCTGTCATACCATTATCCAAATGATACTTTACTAGCCTAACAACAGTTTCCTTAATTACATTTCTATCCTTATCGTATACTGAAAAAATTGCAGGTAAAACACCTTTAATAAGTTTTTGTTCCATAATGATTCTACTCCAATATAATTCTTTACAGTATTATTTATATCATTGACGTATTTTCATTTCAATTATTAAATAGAACATCTTTTTTCTACACGTGTCCGTTTTTTAAACTTTTTTGACAAATTTAATAAAAACTAAGCAAGATAAACGGATTTTTCTTGACTATTTTTGGTAATCAAGATAAAATTAATAATATAATTAAACAAGGAAAACACTATGTCTGAATCTTTAATATTTAAAAAACTTAAAACGCATAAAATTTCCTTAAAAGACGTGAACGCTACTTTTACAAAAGACATTTCTTTTAAATCGCCTATTATAGAAACCCCCATCAATACAATTGAAGAAGTAAAAGACATTCACTTCCATTTAGAACATGAACTTTTCTTTTTAACAAACGGTCCGCTTACTGTAAATTTAAATACTGAAAAACGAGTTTATGAAAAAGGAATAGTTATCATCCCTGCATATATTCCACATTATTCTAAATCTTCCAAGGGCAATTTTAGACTACTTGTAAAATTTGATAAAAACGACCATGAAACATCTTCTTTGTATACCCTTGTTCTCAATTTATTTAATACGCAAAATATTATAAATTTACCACTCAATGAAAATATTATATTTTATATAAACGAACTTGATAAAACTTTTAATACCGAAGATGGGTTTCAAGATGAAAAAATTACTTCACTTTTTACTCTATTACTTACAGAATTAATGAATTTATTTAATATAAAAATCAAAAGAGATTCTTCTCTGGAAACCGAACAAAAATATGTTCCTATAATCGATCATATAATCCATAACGAATTTGACAAAAAAATAGATTTGAACTATATAGCAAGCAAACTTTATCTTTCAAAAAAACAAGCATCAAGAATAATAAAAAAGAATTTTAACTGTTCTTTATCCGAACTTATTACACAAAAAAAACTGTCAGTTGCTTGCTTGCTACTTACAGAAACCAACTTGCCCATAAGCAAGATTATTTCTTCTATAAACTTTGAAACACCTAACTATTTTTACACGTTATTTAAACAGACTTATAATTTATCCCCTTTACAATACAGAAAAAAGAATAAAATATTGCCCAACAACAAAACCAATAAATAATACAACTATTAATTTATAATCCTTTTTGCAAAAAACCGATAGGAAAAACCTAACGAAAAACGGTGAATTGGCTACAGGACGTGTGCTTGTCTTGATACAAGTCGGCGTCGCTTCGCTCCGCCGAGACAAGCACACGCCCTTCCTTTAACCGAACAAAAACCGTTAAACAGAAAAACAACGACGAGTGGGGATTTGCACGCTAACCCGCTTGTGCAAAACACCCACTTAACGTCGTGTCGTTAGTTTGCTTTTCTCATTTGTTTTATCGTTTCTTTACTAACGGTTCCAATATATGTTCCTTCATCAAAACACTTAAAGTCATCAAAAAGGATAAGCTTCCTATCATCCACGCCATAAAAACACGCTATATCATCATCCATAATATCCGATATGAAATATTGATATAATCCTCTCGAATACACTATTTTTTCACCCGATTTTTCTATGTATTTCATTAAATAAGCAAGGGCTTCTCCCATTCTTGTTTTATCTTCTATAGGCTCAAAATCATTTCTTCCAAACTTGCTCGCAAAATAGCTATTATTATGCGTTATTTGCCGTCTATGAGTCTTAAAACTATAGTCATTAACTTCTTCTATTTTCCCCGGCATTGTACCCTCTGGAATAGAAAAAACACCGTGAAAATGCAAACGTTTATTTATTGGTGAACGCTCCCACACCCCTATATATACCCAACCTTTTCTCTTTACAAAATTACTTATACAATTCTTAAAATTTTGCTTAAACTCATCTTCATTTAACTTGTTCCCATCATAAGTAAACGTACAAAAATAATTAAACTCTTGCATATTAGCTTTTCTTGTTAGTCTTATACGTCTTGTTATCAAATTCCTTAATTTTCTTTCTAAGTTAGCATCTACATAACTAACCAAATCTTCATCTTTCTTAAATAGGTTTTTTATATCTCTTAATCCTGCTATTATTTTTTCTCGCCTTTCTTTTCGTTTAAGCCCTAAACTTGCTTCATACAGTTTTTCAAATTCTGCTTTTCTTGACGTTCTTTTCCCTTTTGCTTTTTCTTTAATAACAACTGGTTTCAACTCATTGCCTTCCCACTCCACCTGCTCCAAAACACGTCCATTTGGCAACGTTATCGTAGGTGTAATTTCTTCAAATTCAGCAACCACTTCGTTATTATCATTTACAACAATCTCTTTTTCTCTTCTTACAGCTCTTGGCTTTTGAGGTCTCTCTGTTTTAGGTATTGCAATATAATGACTTCCGTCAAAATATACTTTAGCTTCGCCATAAGCCATGTTTCACCTTTTTACTCCAACGGTTATATTTAACTCGCAGAGTTAGCGCCGGAGTCCTTATATAACGAATTTATAAAGTAACTATTTTGCAACTTTAATTCTTCGACACTTGCTTTTTCAGTAACATATTCAATATAGTCCATAAGCCCAACGCAAGTTCCCCTTGCTAATTCGTTAAAATAATCTCCGAAACAGTCAGTAGTAAATCTCTTTCTATACGTTTTCATATTCATTATGTAATACTTTTTCTTTTTCCTTTTTCCGTCTTGCGTCCCACTCTCCTTAAAAACCTTTAATGCCGAATATCCATACTTGTTATGTAACCTTAAATTGCGATTAAAAAGCCATGCAGCAACCGTCTTAAACAAGTGCATAAACAAGGTATTATCACCTCGCCTAAACCTAAAGTCATAATACATTTCATAGAACTTGTTATACACCATCTCAGATAGCATTTCTTCAATGATATAAAACGGCATAGCAAGCTTTAATACGCCACTGTCAATTATGTTTACAATGTCACATAAATCCCTTGCATCTGCACCCCAAGATTCTGGTCGTTGCTCGTCCGTAAACACTTTTATGAACGGAAAATTATCTACCGTCGCAGAGTGCCTGCACATCTTTAACCAGCTATTAAACAAGTCGTTTTTCTGGTTCGTTTCCTCCGTATTCTTCTTTATTTCTTTTAACTCTAAATTGTTTCCACGTTCCTTTCCAATCTCCGTTATAACCACAACACCAAACTCAAAACTACCGGCATTAGGATTATCTTCTATAACCTTTCTGCCTAGTCTTAATGTATCAAAGTCAAGAATATGTGCGTGCCTATTATTCTCCCTAAAAGCTTCAGGGAAAAAGTCCATAGCCCACATAGGAAAGTTCCCTATATCTATTTTCGCATTATCTTCTCTTATAGAGTAATTTGCTACTATCAAACTGCACTCTATAACGTAGATAAAATACGCTTTCGCATAAGTTTCTAAAACGTCGAATAAATCACTTTCATAAAGCCCGTTATTATATGTTCTTCCATACTTTTCTATATCGTATCCATACAGTTGCCAATCAGTATTTTGGTGATTATTAAACCTTGCCTTTTTCTTTTCTATAAAGTCCTTTATCGTCGCTAAGTTGTACACCTTATTAAATCGCATACACGCTTTAAGTTCTAACTCAAAACATATCCACGGGAAGTACGGAAATTTAACGTCGTTTTTCTGCAATATCTCAAAGGCTTTTTGCCTAAACATTACTTCTTGCGACAACGCCATATCCGTTATCATCGTAGTTTTTTTCTTACCCATAGTGCCATTAGTCATACTAACTATAGGCAGGTCTTTGACAAACCCACAATTCTTTGCTTCCATATGCCTTAGCCTTCTTACTGCACTTTTCTTACGTATCGAACATAAAACAATATAAAAAACAATTATCCACGCCCATAGTGGTATCGTTTTTAAGATCACTTGCAAATCTATTATAAGTTTACTAAATTGCACCCATATATTCATTAAATCAAAGGACACTGAAAAATAAAAATAATATGCAAAAAAATCCATTATTATACTACCTATATTCAAATTTATCCCCATTGTTATTATCCAAATAATATATATCCAATTATTATTTTTAATAAAGCTAATAAATTGTAAAACATATTGCACAATAGGTCTAAAAAACTTAGAAGAAACCTTTTTATATGCACGTAAAAAAACAGTATCTTTATTATAGTTATTATTGTGCCTTCCCCTTAATCGTTGCATTAAAATTACAAGCAATATTAACAAGGGTATTCCCAATACTAAAATCTTAAAAATGACAAATATTCCATTTGTAATACCGCCAAACCACATCATAAAATTTTCACCATTAAAGAATAAATTAAAAAACTCTTTAATATAAGCCCCGAACTTTACCGAACTATCAGGCAAAAAGCCATTCCATTCAAAAACACTAGAAAAACTTGTAACCGTAAGAACGGTGTCTGTTTCTATTGCAAATATTAAACAAAAATAATACTTTATAGATAGCCCAAAATCCGTAAAAGTTTCAAAAAGCCTTAACCACGATTTATTGAAAATAAAGACGCTAAGTAAAATAATACCTAGCGTCACGAAAACCGTTACTGTTATATTTAAAATTCGTCTAGCCAGAATTATCACCTCCTATTTCTTGTTGTTGTTCCGTTAAATTTTCTGTTGTTCGGCTACACGTATGACACGTATAGCCTACCAAACAAATAACTACCACTAATATAATTACCGCTAATATTCTCTTAAATCTTTTCATTATTCTTTATCCTTTTTCTTTTTTATACTTTTTGATATTGCATTTATCAGAGCCTTTATCAACCTAAACGGTAAAAGAATTATCCAAATAATTGCTTTTACTATAAACGGCAAAATACCTGTTACAGAAAGCAACCATAAAACAAGGATTAAAAAAATAATCGCTAATAATATTTGCCACCACTCTAACGTCTTATCTGGTATAGTAATGTCATTATAAATATCTATAGGACTATTTACAACAGGTATAACCGTATAGACGCCAGCTTTATTAAACGTTAATTCAATAATATCAAAATTCAAGAAAACACTTTCTTGTATTATGTATGTGTCATTACCATAATTACCACTTAGATTTTTTCCAGCCGCCCAATTATATGCTATTACAGGTAAATTTAAGTAATCTGTTTGAGCAAACCTAAATAAAACCACTGTCTTTTCTTCTGATGTGGATTCTTCATAAAATTCTCTAAAATCTTCTAAAGAATCGTCCGCCCCATCAATTAAAAGAGTTGATGAAATATTATCTTTAGCCATATCTTCTTCCGTTACAATATGTATTGGAGAAATGCCTTTATAACTTTGATCCACGTCATTAGGTCCTAGTCCAAATAATCCAGCAAAAAACTTCTGCCACCCACTATGTGTTTCATCATAATTCAACATATCAAACGTATTATCTGCATCAAACTCTACTAACTTATGATGTATATCTTCATCGACATACGGAACTTCTAAGCGCTCTGAAGAAAGAGTCTTTTCAAACAAATCATGACTTATATTTTTCCCCGGAACGTTTATGTATCCATCGGTAAAGCTTTTATTATAACTTTCAACATAATTTTTTATGCGGTCTGATGACAAAACATATTTTGCTATATCTGCTCCGTTAGTTGAAAACAAATATGAAATACGTTTACAAGATTTGTTTATCGCCGTTGTATAATCGCAATTATATGCCCAATTATATTTATCATAGTGCCCCGCACTACCTACCATTTGTTGATAGCCCGTGTACAATTGCAAATAATTATCTTCACTTTCATAAGTGTATTTACCTAAGTGTGGATACAACAAATCATATACCGTATCATTGCTAGTTACACAAATCGGTGTCGTTTCGTATTCATACCACTCTGCTTTTATTTTTTGCAATTTTCCATACTCTTCAAAAAACCTATTAGGAACTGCGAAATATACACTTGTTAAATCATGCCTATGATTTGTTTCATACTCTCCGGTTCTATAATAAGTATCATGCACTTCAAGTTGAATCGTTTCTAATTCATTAACCTCGCAAATCAATGTACTTTCCTCATTTGGATCAACACCATACCCTTTAGCATAACCCTTAAAAGTATATGTCCCACCAACACCGTATTCTACGGGCAAATTTTTTCCTTTTTCTAATATCTCAATACCGCTTATATCATATCGCCTAGCATGACTATTAACTCTCTGAACCATTGTTTTCCCATCACTGCTTTTATGGTCTACAACCTTAAATTTATAAAATAACCTCTCATAAAACTGTTCTTCTGAAACAGAACAAAATTTCAAATCAAACTTTTCATAAGCATTTGGAACTCCACTTTCGTTATAACTAACAGCCATCTGTACCTTATTAACACCATCAGTAGTATCTATTTTTCGTCCGTTTGGATTATATAAATATAAATACAAACCATACTCATTTTGATTAAGAACGTCAAACGAATAACAATATTCTACTACATTCATAATCGACATTTCTGGTTCTTCCGATGAGTAAAAAGGATAATTTAATATATTAAAGCCTTTTGAACTTCTCAAATCATCCAATACGTTAGTTTGATCAAACTTAAGCTCTCTTGTATCAGCCTTTACACTTGTAAAACCCGAAGAAAAAAATGAAGAAAACAAGAGAAAAAAAGCAAGAATAATTACATAAATTTTTTTTCTTATAAGCTTGTCCATAATCATCTTCTCCTCTTAGGTATTAATAACGTAATAATCGCCATAAGCAATATTACACCTGCGCATATTCCAATAATTTGTTCAACCGTCAATCCTGTCTCTTTCTCGATATCAATTTCTGTATCGGTATCACTCGGCGTTGACTCATTATTCTGGTTTTCATTGATAAGCTGATCAATTTTCTTTTGATATTCATCCCTCATCACCTTCATCTGTTCTGTCATATAAGCTAAATCAGTTTGTGCGTTTTCATAATCAACTCGCAAATTATCCAAAGATGACTGAAGCGAATTAATTAACTCTTTTTGACTTTCCGAAAGAGCATTTGCACTTTCCAATAACTCTTGTATTTCTGCCAACTGTGCTTTAAGTGTTTCGATTTCTTCAAGTAATTCTTTGTTATAATCATCATAAATAATCGTTGCAGTATTAACTAGCATTGTGATATTAGATCCACTTGTGTCCGTTGCCCTCGCAGAAAAACTTCTTTCTGCATTTTGCGGAAAATAAGTAGACACAGGCGAATCATCTTTTATTCTTAAATACAAGTAGTCATTATAAGCAAAATAATCTACGCTTTCGTAAATTTCTGACGCCACACTCTCGTTATATTCTATATTCGTTGAAACCGTAATCGTACCATCTTCATTCGCTAACATTGAATAAGCGTTAGAAGTTAATATTAAATCACTGTTTACGGACACAGAAACACTATAAACATGCCCTTGATAATACGATGTATTCCAAGAAAACCTTGCATTGCTAAAACTCGTTAAAGGTATTTTAAATATAAGCGACGTTAGTTTTATATCAGTATTAGCATCATAGTCTGCAAAATAATTTTGGCTACCTTTTATTTCAGCATAAAACCCTGCATTATAACATGATACCAATTTTCTAATATGCTCTTTGTTGCTTTCTGTCATATACAATTGATAATCGCTATCAGCAAAATCATTATTTACCATACTAATCCATAAAGTAATTAAATCCGTTTCCGAACTGTCCACCGTTATGGTTTTATCCCCGTAAGTAATCACGGCTTGAAGTTTTACTCTTTCAGTAATATCGCAAATATCTCCCAAAGTAATAATCGTAAAATTATTATATCCGTTCTCCCCAACGCCATCTGAATTTATATAAGAAGTTTTATTAAGAGTAAACTTCTCACCACCTTTAATAAAAGAAACATCTACTTTACTTACTAAATGCGCTACTTTTTGATTAAGTTTTAATGTGTATTCGAGAGAATAAATATTATAATCAGTCCACCCTTTACCTCCATGTGCCGCTACAACATCACTAGAAAAGAAAACATCTTCTGCTGTCACCTCTGTTACAGGCTCTTCAATATTTGAAATGTATATATATTGCGCTCTATCAACTTTTTCGCCACTCATAATGCAAAGGTCTTCTGGATAAGACAATTGAGATACGTTTTTAAACTTAATAAATATGTTTTTATTTGTATCGTCATAATGCAAAACGTCATAATAATCGCTATACATACTAGTTTCATAATCACCATAGTAACTATCTTCTAAATTACACGCAACACCATTAACAAAATAAATCTGACATCCCATTGCTGCCTTAAATGAAATTGTTGTAAAATAATTTTCCGTGTCATATTCTTCTTCTGCCCCTATACCTAGTTCAGCTCTAACATCTGGACAATGTATTTTATAAATTACACTCTCATCTTGAAAATCAAACCCTGTCGGAATATTAGAATAATTCTGGTTAACATAATCTATTTCTGCAGCAAATGCTTTTTTAGTAAAATCTAACGATAATCCTAAAGTTAATGTAATTAAAAAAACAGTCGTTAATAAAGCTATTAACACTTTATTTTTCTTAATATATTGCATAAAAATTCCTCCTTTTTTTTTTTATAAAAAATACGGCTTATGATTTCTCACAAGCCGTATTGTAAAATTATTCTGCTACGGCTTCAGTATTTTCTTCAACTTCACCAACCGTAATTAAGCACTTATATTCTTCACCCGCAACAAATGCTGAAATTTCAGTTTCACCTTCGCTAATAGCCGTAATAACACCATTTTTAACAGTAGCTACCGTAGGATCAGATGACTGCCACCAAATAGGCGTTTTAACACCTTCTGCTATATCGACTTCAAGCGTAAACTCTTCATTTATTTCCAAAGTCTTTGACAACTCTGAGAGAGTTACAGCATATGTACTACCATCATCTGTCGGTTCTGCTAAGCTATTTGCTACGTCAACCGAATTGTTAATTATAGAATTAAGAAGTGCAAGGTCAGAATCCGCAACATATTCATTGCTTACAACTAAGGCATTAAGTCTTTGACCTGCTAGATAAGCGTATGAATATGCACATTGTTTATAACTAACATCTTCTGGGAAAGAAGCGTATTTATAACTTACATCTTCACCATCAGTCGTTCTAATATAACCAACACCTAAAAATTGTAAATTGGTATTTGAATATTTTACGCTTGCAATAACACCGTTAAGCTTATATTCAATAAGCGTTCCATCTGCTTCTGTTACTGCATAAGGATATATTTCATCTAAATGTAAAACAGCAAGCGATTCTTTTTCAAATTCCTTCATCCAATCAACATCGCCAGATACTTCGCCCAAATCGACCTTCATAAAATAAGAAATTGGAGCAAGAACCATACCAAAATCTTTCTTTTCGTCATTCATTACATCATTGTAAACCTCAGGAGTAATTCTCACAGTAAACCTTACCCCACTATTAGTTCCCATACGTAATGTTGGCATTGAATTCATAACCATTCCTTCTTGGAAGGTAGAGGCAACTGCTACTTGTTCTTTTTCTTTATCCTTTTTATTGAAAACAACAAATATTGCACCAACAGCCGCTACCAACAAAACTGCTACTAAAATCCAAGCGATTATTTTTCCTTTACCGCCTGTTTTATAACTTCTATCCATTATAATTTCCTCCTAAATTTTTTTTGGATTGTTTGTTATATTCTGTAATATACTTGTCCGAGCGAATTCGGTTCTTTATACCTTTTCTATAACCTAATGCAGCGGCAAGTTTAGAACAAAATCTCTTTGGGACGTCATAAGCGTCATCCCAGCCTCTAGAATAACCAATATTGTATGCTGTTCTCATATCGTCACCGTATTTTTTCCATAATTTTTTACAGATTGTGCCTTTTTCCCAACATACTCTTTAGTTTTCCGACCTGCATTTTTCACGGATTCCTTAAAACCCGTTTTATTTTTAGTCGCCATATAATATCCTCCTTTTTTTATAAACCGCCCCGCATACTTAATACAGGGCGGCTGTTGCATTTAATTATCTTGCAAGCATATTAAGCAATGCTTTGTCAGAATTACGATAGGGTTTAACCGCGCATTCGTAAACTTCGCCACTTTCATCTTTAGTGAATACGGCATAAGTATTACCGGTAATTACGTTACCGTTTTCACCCTTAATTTCAAACGGCGTAATCTTAAGCTCTGCTTTCATAGCATCGCCGAAGACGATATCAAGAACGGTATAACCGCCTTTATCGGGCGGAACGATTGCAACTTTTACGTCCTTTCCCCTAACTTGACCTTTAATAAAATATGAAAAATACGTTTTTTCGTTCTTTTCAAAAGTTTCTCTTTCTACCATAATGCTTTGTTTCTTCGACATTTTTTTATCCTCCTAAATTGTTAATAATTAAGCACCTTTCTTCTTAGAAATTGCTCTTGCTTCTTGCTTAGATTTACCATCAGCGATTGCTTTATGATACTTATAAGCACCTGCATGGTCGGACTGTGCTAAAAGATAGCCAGAACGGAAACCCTTGTTATAATCATCAAGCTCCTGTCCTTCATTAGGTCCTCTCATGTGAACTTTTGACTTCCTTTCCTTTGCGTAACCTTCTGCACGCTTTGATGGAGTCATCCATTTCCTTTCTTTGTTGTTGTAATTAGCTTTTGCCATTGTAAAAATTTCTCCTTATAAATAAATTTAATTTTTTTGCCCGTAGTTCAGATAGCACAACGCCCGTGTTGCCGTTAGCCAAGCGTGAAAATTTAATATTTAATTGTTATTTCAATGCTAATAAGGAATTATTTATAAAACACTACGTTTCCTGCGACCTACTTTTCGGAAGGTGGCCACCTTTATCTAACGTCAGTCCGCAAGTTCATAGTCGGTTATCCCCAACCTTATTAGAATTGTGTTTATAAAAAGCTTTTTTCGCTTTTTTTACTTTTCATATCTACGGGTGTAGCTTGTAGATGGTAAGCGTTTACCGTTGATATACATCCTGTCTGCAAAAATTTGCTCATATTGTTTATCACGACATTTGGTTCTTTCATAGAACACGTCGTTACTGAAAATAAGAGTTTCACCGTTGTCCGTTCCTTCTACCGATATATCTTGTTTCACAATATATTTTTTTGTACGATATACGTTTACGGCATCTTTGCAAAAATCTGGAATACTACAAAACATCAGCTTCGTCCTCCTTGTTTAATTCTTTTACAAAAAAATCGCAAAGTTGTTTGTTTAGCCGAGAAACATAATAATAATTTATTCCCCAATCTTCTGCTACAACCGATAGCGAATTATTGTTGACATATAACGAAACGTAAAGGTCGTAAAACTTAATAGAACCACGCCTTATAACTTTGTTATATCTTGCAACCAATTTACATACGTCCGATTCCCCAATCACTACAGATATCTTTTCAAAGTCCTTTATCTTTGAGTAATAATATTTAATTTCGCTCAAATCTTCTTTTACTCTCTTTATCGTTCTCATTTCTTTACCCCACCGTTTCTTCCAAAACTTTTCAAAATCGCTTCTAATACCTTTGTCTGTTCTTCCGTTGCCGTTTTCTTTAATTCTTCTAAAACCTCAAATTGCCGTGCTGTTAAATACCTTTCATATAAATCGAAACCGTCTTCCACATATATACAGCCACCGTTACCACGCTTTGTATTTAATGGGTAAGAACATGAAAGCACTTCAATGTCACGGCGTATAGTTTTTTCACTTACGCCTAATTCGCAAACTAAATTATCAACTTGCTCTGAACGTCTTGCGTTTAATATTTCAACAATTCGTTGTCTGCGTTCTATTGCGCTTTGCATATTCTCACCTCCTTTGCTGACTGTGCCTGTATTCTAAACAACAAACCGGTCGCCTAATGACCGCTTTGAAAACTTTTTTTAATTTTTTTGAAATTTTTTTTGAAACGAAAAAAGCCCCCGACAACCAGACTGCAAAATATTGCAATCTAATTATCGAAGGCTTCACAATTTACTTGGCTCACTCTTACGATTTTAAGTATTGGTCTTTCAAGGGCTTACGAAGCGACTCACGTCCTACCGCCTTGTAGTCTAATATACTGTTTATTTAATTGTAGCTTATAACTTCTTCTCCTGTAGGGGCATAAATATCTTCAACAATGTGCCGCCTACTTTTTTGTTGGCTTACATAACGTGTATGACAAAACGGACATTCCACCCTTAATAAACCATCTGCATTGCGATACCCTATAATCTTTTGACCGCAGTTCCTACAACACCCTAAAACGGGTGTGTTCTTCTCTTGATACATACATATCTACCCTCCTTCTTCCCATAAACAAAACGGTTTGAATTTATTAAACTATCATTGTGTGGTCGGGAATTCCATCACGAAGGCATAATACCGACTTTGTTCCTATTTATATAATGTTTGATAGCAGGGTTAAGCTACCTTTATCAAACGAATACTTTTGTTAAAATTTCTTCACTTGAATATAATGGTATGCGATTTGGTCTTTCAAAACGTTTAATTTGCGTTTCTTTACCACAATGTTCACATACAAATCTACCCTCTGTTTCCCAAAGATATAAATCTTTATTTATTGTTTTACAATTAGGACAAGTTACATCAAAATTATACATTTCTTCTAGCACCTCCTCTTTTTATAATTATTCGTTCATATTCTGTATCACCAGCATATCTTGCCTCAATAATTTGATGACCGAATAAATTCTTCCTATATTTTAGTATCGCACTACAATGGGGGCACAGCATTTCTTTATATAGAAAGCCAAAATTCATTTTTAGTTCGCTAGAACAATAGATACAATATTTAGTCTGCTCCATAATCTCCTCCTGTTTTTGTGTGCAACCCTTATTTTTTACAAAAAACAAACATTTGTTCGTGTTTGTAGTTAAAATTATACTCCCTATGGCATTTTAAGTCAACGCTATTAAGGAGCTGACACAAAAATTTTTATAAATTTATTTCGTCGAAATATGTCATAAAGACTTGACAAGCCAAAAACACATAAATCTTGCCACTACGCCATATAACCTTTTCGCACACATACTCTAACACACTAATTATGACAACTACTGTCATATTAAAAAAATTATTTAACCTTTTTTATAAAAACGAAAAATAAATTGCCTTTCTTGTTAGTGGTTTTTTCGTATCATAATCCCTCCCCTTTTAACTGTCAAACGTCGTCTAAAAGATTAACCTATTATATATTGATTACAAAACAATCTTTTTTCCTTTGGTTTGACAGCGGGAAGGTCTTATGATTTTCGTTAAGTGCGAAAGACAATTTATATAAATAAGTTAAAAAGGTTCAAATCAATATTAAAACTAGTGCAAAAAATGTCAAAAATATTTAGGTTTTTTGCAAAAACGCTGATTGAAAGTGCAAGTTGATTGCTAACACTCTTGTTTGTTTTTATGAAACAATCTATTCAAGAAAATTAAATTTGAGAAAATTGGCGTATAGCAAAAATGACAATCTGATAATTTATAGTTGCATTTTCTGGGCGTAATACGTTCCTACTTTGGACGTAATGCGCTCTTTTTCTCTCTACAGGAGAAATATGAAAACAAAAAAAGAATTAAAAATTATCACAAAAGGCAAAATTGACATTTTTAAGTTAAGCGATACCGAGAAAAATTTATTCTTTAATACGCTTTTAACAAACATTATGGATATTTTTAACAAAAACAAAAAAGGAGATTAAAAAATGAAAACAGCTGTAGTTTATGCTAGATATTCTAGTGAACGACAAACCGAACAATCTATTGAAGGGCAAATTCACGTTTGCTCCGACTTTGCTAAAAGGAACAACATCTTAATTGTTGATACTTATATTGACAGAGCAATGACAGGAACTAACGATAACCGTAAAAGCTTTCAAAAAATGTTAAAAGACAGTTCTAAAAAAGCGTGGGATTACGTTATAGTTTATAAGCTTGACCGTTTCTCACGTAATAGATATGAAATGGCTATTCATAAAAAGACTTTGAAAGACAACGGAATTAAAGTTCTATCTGCTATGGAGAATATATCAGACACACCAGAAGGCATTATTTTAGAATCACTACTTGAAGGGTCTAACAGCAAAAAAGGACAGTCGGTAAAAATTTAATTAAGCAGTCTGAATTTAATGAAAAACGACCTTTGAAATTTTTCAAGGTCGTTTTCTAAACATATTTTTTCTAAATTTTAAATTGCATTTTACATCTGCCTATTATAAGGTATTCATATAATTTATTTATTGTTTTTAAGGTATTTGGCAAATGATTGTACCTACTCTTTCAAAATACATAATATTTTGCAATTAATAACACCGATTGTTATTTTTTTATAAACCTGCCTGCCTCTTAAATAAAATTTTATGTTATTTTGGAAACCATTCAAATCAATTTTTACTTTTGTTATTTTCTCGTCAAACAATTCATCTTTTACGTTGGATATATTTTCAACCATAAATAGTTTACTACATTTATTTACCATTTCCGTGACGAGAATAACCCCATTCGAAGTTTCAACATTTATAGTACAGCAAGTTTTCCATCATGCTTTCGGTTATACGTAAAAAATAAAACCCATGGATTTTGAAGAGTTCTTAAACTCTTTAGAATTAACTGAAAAAGACTTCGTTTATTTGGACCCACCTTACTTAATTACCTTCAGTGAGTACAACAAGTTGTGGGACGAAGATTGCGAAATGCGTCTTATTAGAGTTTTGGATGAATTGAATGAACGTGGTATAAGATTTGCTGTATCAAATGTTTTATGGCATAGAAAGAAGTAGAACGGTACTTTTAACTTGTGAGCTCAAAATTATAAT
>CALWBJ010000247.1 GCA_944376035.1 uncultured Clostridia bacterium
ATCGATAGCAGTATTTTTGTACTTTTCATAGAATTGTTTGCCGTATGCGTACATAGCACCACCTCCTAACCTTCAGTTTCATCTGTACTCATCTTCGACATGTAATCCATGAACGTCTGGATCATCACTTTGATCTCACTGATTGCTTCAGTGTTCGCGCTAAGCGTATCGGTCAGCGCGGCCACTTCCTCGTTGTGCTTGTCCTCCTGCCGAACGATGAACCATCCGCAGAAGATCAACACCGCGACGGGAACGCCAAGATTCTGGATCACCTCAATGATCGTCTGCATTTCCATTTATACCACCTCCTTGTCATCATTATATCACAAAAATGCTGAAATGAATCCAATGAACAGTTCTTTCACCTTGACATTTTCGTACCGGACAAAACCGTTTAGGTACAATTTTTTCAGCAGCACAACGTAGAAGTTACTGCGACGCGCGACCGTCTCCCGCTCGTCGCTCACGTTCTCCGGCAGAACGAGAACACGGGGAAAGTTCTTCTCATAATTTTGTGAGACGTAGAAGTATTTTCCGTGGGTGTAGACAGCCAGAGGGACGGCTGCCTTGATGCTCACGTAATAGCGCGCTCCTTTGGGTACTTTATCCAGATAAAGCATGTTGTCGAACGCGAACTGATTATAAAGCGCGAACGCCTCATAGCTCGTCCCCTGCATAAGCTCGCCCGCCAGCGTCTCCTTTCTCTGCTGGATGAACTCCTCAGACACGCCGATGAATAATAGGATGCGGCGGTTGTCTGAAATGGATATCCTTCCCTTTTTCGGCAGCCGCAGATTCCAGAAGATCACATAGGGGTTATATAATACGGAAGCATTGCCCAGCATGTAAAGCTTAACGTCGCTGCGGTTACGCGCGATCGTGTCGAATAGGTTCATCAGCTGCACAGGCTCCTGCGGCAGGTATCTTTCAGGGCTGTTGTTTTCGATCAAAAATTCATCAAAAATTACCATCTGCACGTCCGCAAATGATGCCGGCTTGACGCTTTGAGCCTTGGACAGCTCGACGATATAGCCCACCTGTTCATCCCCGCGAAAAAAGCCGGCCTTTTTCGTCTCGATGTTTTCCCCCAGATCTCGGTTTACATCGGAAAAGATCTGAAGCTTTTTGTCGGTGATGTCTTTCCAGTTTTGGGGGCGTCGAACGACATAAACGAACTTTCCGCCGCGCCTCACCATTTTCACACATTTTTTCTTCCAACCGTAGCTCTTGCCGTATCCCCGGTTGGTTTCAATGATATTGACCGGGCAGCCGTAGCCGTCGATTTCCCGCCAGTTTAGATAATTCATGTTTTCTCTCCTTTCAATAGAAAAGGCCCGAGGGATCGGGGAACGCTATGGATGACGGCACCACCCGCATCAGCTGAAGGGCCGCGGCTAAACGGTGGTTTGTCCCCTCACGCTCATCTCATATTATAGTTCCCGACCCGTCAGGCCGATTTTCGGCGGTTTCCCGCTGAATTCATGTTATCACGATTTTGAGAAACTGTCAAATATCAGATATCTGGAAGGTGGTTTCTTCCAGCACTATGCCTGTGGAATGGTACACCGGTTTCAGCTTCCCCGTATAGACCGCGCCGACCTGGAAATTGTCAAATGACACTTGACGCCGACAATTCCCCGGAAGCCCGGCTATTGTGACCTTTGTCATCCGATCACCATTGACAGGATACTGCCCGCGCTCCGCTTCCTTTTCGTCCAGGTCCATTTCTTCGATGTAGCACTTTGCATGCAGATATTTGCCGCGGTAGAAATGCCCCTCTATCTTCATTGCGCCCAAGCGGTAATCGTCAATGTCGATGCCCTCCGGGAACTCCGTGCCCAGAAGGTGCAGGCTGTCAGTGTCCATATACAGGAAGCGCTGATAATTCGCTTGCGCATTACGAATTATCCCGTCACGGCCGTAAGACGTAATGAACGCGATGACCGGCACATATCCCTTCGTCGCTTCATCCGCATCCTCCACCGCGCGATGCTTGACCCGTCCGTCATAATACGGTTCCTTTTTCTTCAGCCAGCGCTTTGTCCCGAACTTTCCGCTCAGCTTGTTCATCATATCCTTGGCGATCTGCCGTTTTCCCTTGTTTCCTTCCATGGCTGCACTTTCTTTTTCGTGTGTCCAGTGGTCAATAAAATCACAGAACAGGTTTCTTGATCCGCGAAAGCTGAAACCATCTAACCAAGTGATATTCTGCACATCGTACTGTTCCATCATCAGGGCAATATCAATATTTGTCAGGGTAAGCTCAATGATCCCCTCGCTGTCTTCAATGAATTTGACATCGCGAAAACGGGAAACGTGCTTCCCCATCACGGAAGGAATGTGATCTTCTTTCAGCTTCAGCGAGCAGGTGAACCGCTGGATGAACAGGGGATATTCTTCCGTCGCTTCGATCTTTCCAGTTTGGTACACCGGCCGGCCGTACGGCAGCAGCTCATAGCGCATCTTGGCGGGGTACATGGAATTGTAATCCAGCACGATGCCCTCGCCGACCTCCTGACCCTTGAATAATTTCCCCACCTGCGCGCTGCCGCCGTAATAGGCTTTCCGGCAAAATTCGTCCTGCTGCAGCGTCAGCATCGGAAAAAGCTTCAGGAAATTTTTCTTTCCGGTCATTTCGACAAACTGTGCGTAAGCGTTCGCGCTTTGCGTCATCCGATCCAGACCGGCCGCGAACACGATAGACAGCGCCCTGTGAACGATCAGACAGTCACGATGAAGGTAATCCCATTCCTCCGCCGTCGGCTGATAGCCCGGCGGCCTTGGCAGACTGTAGTCTATCTCACCCTTTGATGACTCCAGCCCATACGCCCGGGCGATGTCGGCAACGGAAAGCGACACGATCTTATAGCTGTCAAAAATCGTCACAACTACGTCATCCTTCCACAACCTTATCATGTAATACTGCCCCATGTCGGAGATGATCGTGGTGAAGGATCTATCCGCCTTTTCCCAGACGTGGGTCCAGCCGTGCTGAAAGAGCCAGCTCAAGATGTATGACGTGTCGAACTTCATATTGTGAAAATACACCGTCCGGCTTTCCGACGTAAGCCATAGCATATAGCTGTCTATGTCCGTACCTGTGTATTTTTCGTCCGCGCTCAGTGCTTCCCATTCCCAAACGCGCGGTTCATCCTCAACCGTTGTTTCAAAATCGCAGCTATACCAAGTCATACATATTCACGCGCAAAAGCTTCCCAGTGCTCCTGCAACGAGTTCATGTAATCCTGGAAGCCGTCATCCATATAGAAAATTTCGAAATGTAAGTAGGGATCCGCAAAATATGAGGCGC
>CALWBJ010000248.1 GCA_944376035.1 uncultured Clostridia bacterium
GATGAAGAAATCCCATCTGCATATCAGCACGTCCTCTCCGCAGGAAGACAATTATCATATTGGCTATCAAATCAAAACGGTAGATGATCATGTATACCAAAATGATTTTTTCAACATGGCGGTAGAGAAAGAGGAACGCGAACGAGAAGAAATGCGGATTCTTTATGTCGCCATGACACGAGCTATACGTTCCTTCTCATGGTTTACGATTGATGGCAAAAACACAACGAGCTGGCAAAAGATGATTTGGGAGGGGGAAGCATAATGCCCTATAAAATATATACTTATGCGGATCCCTACCGAATCGCGGAGACCGATTTTTGGCCGGATATTCAGGATGTTCCGCATCTGTGCAGCTCGAGAACGCTAGTCAATGGTATGGTGGATGTGATGCAGGACAGCATACGCTGCCTGATTTGTCCATTGGACGAAATCATTGACGACAAACTTGTGTATCGCAACTGGACAAAAAATATATCAGGTCAGATTCAGCAGTATGGGTACTTGACCAGAGCTTACGCCCAGATGCACGAGAGTAAGGAAATTGATGATGTCTTTCTTTCCGCTCTGAACCATAACAAAAACGCCATGTTGGAGGCGCTCCGCTTATTTATAGAATTGGGCATTCCAGCCACGTCTTTGCATGAAGAGGTGGCCAACAAGGAACAGCGGTTGTTCATCAGATTGCTGTGTCAAATTCAGGAAACGAAGAATCCTCTTTTCAGCTTTCCACCTGCTCCGACCCTAGAAAACATTCGAAAGGTTATGAAGGAAAAGGCCAAAAATGAAAAGGAGGATTATGAGAATCGCGCAAAGGAAGGAAAGAAACAAAATACTGAGACCTATCAGAAAAGAATTGCTATGTACAACCGCTCCATTGCCACGACGGGACAATGGGACGGAAAAAAGCTGGTGATTCATGGCGTTCATCAGTTCTCCCCAGTACAGTTGCGCTTTATTATTTCTCTGGAGCAAAAAGGGGTAGAAATCATTTTCCTCCACAACTTCCAGGAACAGTACCCAGCTATGTATTCGTCCTGGAACTACATCTACCAATACTTTGGAGCGGAAACTCATGCCGATCAAAAGGTGAAATCTTATCAGATACCTGGCCAATTGCCTCGTCCAGGGCATGCCTTGGCCGAAGCCATGGCGCTGATGTGTGAGGACGGTGGGAATCGGCTCGATCCGAGATTCAAGTCGAACTTTGCCTTGTACCGAGATATGAAGGTGAATTGCTTTGAAAATGTTTCGGAGTACGCTGGGTATATTTCCGATCGTGTAAACGAAGCAAAAGATCGGATTGAAAAAGAGCGTCCTCTATATGAGCAGCCGCAAGGAAAAATTGGAACGGCCACAGTATTGAGCCGGATGGATGAGTTGATCTATACGGCCAACAAAGATGTGGAAGATTTGCTACAGATCTATTATCCGGAATATTCCCGAAACCGACATTTTCTGTCGTATCCTATCGGACAGTTTTTCTCGGCTCTGTATCGTCTGTGGGATTGGGAAAAGGGAGAAATTCGAATCGACTATGTGGATATTCGTGAATGTCTAAATTCTGGGATCTTGCCCAAATACCAGGCAGCGGAACTTCTCAAGACGGCCATGAATCTGGAGCCGTTATTTGAAAATATAACCACATACTCAGAATTTATCCAACGCTTGCGTGGCGATTATTTGCCTCGCTACAAAGAGGTAAAGAAGGCAGTAGCCAACTCGGAGGCGTTCCCCTTTAAGGCCATGACCATCTATCAGGAATATAAGGTCAGCGAGAAAAATGTTACCGATTTTACCAACGCCATTGAATCCATCAATGCAATCGCTAGCCAGCTATTTATGTTGAATGACCAGAAGGCCGGGATTAACTACCTGTCTTTCCGCCAGCATTTTGAGGCACTGGAGAAGTTCCTAAAGGAAAGGCAGACTAAGCTGGCCAACGAAGAGGAACGGGATCTTATCACCAAATTGTTGGTACGTTTTGAGGAAGTACGGCTAGCTTCTGAGTCCAACGAAATGCGCGGAACCTTCGAGGACTTGAAGAACGGCATTTACTTCTTTCTGAAGCAAAAGGAGAAGCCGGATCCGAACTGGCTGGTCAAGAACTTTGAACAGATTGATGGTGATATCCTCGGCAGTAAAAAGCAGAATCGACCAGGGCAGAATAAGATGTATCATTTTGCGTGTGTTTCGGACCGCGATATGAATCAGTCTGTGAATGATCTTTTGCCATGGCCACTGTCTGATCGCTTTATTGAGATGGCCTACACCCCCATCGATTTGCAATTTCAAGTGTACTATGCAGCACTTTGCGAACGAAGTGCTTTCCTCCGTTACTGCCTTTTCTATGGATTGTACTACAATCAGTGCGATTCCTGCATTAGTTATGTGCGGCAGTATGGGGATGAGTGTACCGAGGAGTACAATCTGCTTCGCCTTTTAGGTGTAGGGGAACAAGAAATCTCGCTAGCCGCTCAGCAAGACGATAATGCTCTTGTAACCTTTTTACAGGGCAAACAGGTCACGAATATGCCCTATGATCGTTACCAGATGATGGACATGTTCCTTTGCCCGTATAAGTATCTGTTTGACTATGTTTTAAACCCGCAGCCTAGTGTGACTGGCACCTTTTCCTATGGCAATCTCTTTGAAAATGTACTGGTGTCGAATCTGTGGGAACGACTGGCTGGCAAGACCATTGATCAGGCGGCCCACCAGTACCGGGCAATTCTGCGGCAGGAAGCCGACAAGATCAAGCGTTTCTTCCCGTTTTGGAACAATCGAAACTCTGAGTTTTCCGATTTGGTCCGCAGGGCGGATAATTATTTCAGGAAACGTATTGTAAAGATGGACGAAATCCAAAATAGACAAGCTACAATTCCCAGCTATAAAGAAAGCCATATGAAGATGCGTCAGATTTTTAGTAAGGCAAGTTTTGACCGGGACAGCTCGGTACAAACTTCGACGGAGCTGCCGCAGGCATTTGAGAGGTTGGTAAAAAATAGCAAAAACAAGAGAACCTATTCGCTCCATGCAGTGCCCAAACCAGAGGATAGAGAAAAAGCATTTGTGAGAGATGCTTTGCTTGCGGCTACGATGAATTATCTGAACAATTCCAGTACTCCGGAACAGCGTGTCGGAGAATGGTGTTACAATTGCGGGAACAGAGATATTTGTTTGCGTTCGTATGCTCCGGATGTTTTTAGTGAGGTGGAGTGACGGTGGTCTGCGGTCAGTATGTTCGATGCCCTGTATTATTTGAAGAGAAAGATACTAAATTCCCTAGGAACTTTATTCTGGCAAAGATCGTTGAGTTTCATGATTTGTCCGATTCGGTAACGGTCAAAATCTATGATCTTTGCGGGACAAAGGCACTTTACGAACATATCTTCCAAAAGGGCGATACACCCGAATTCCCACTTCAGCATGTATCGCGCTGTCGAGGATGCAAAGGTGCTAAGGTTATGACTCCCGATGGGCGGGGGAAAATTCTTGTTGCGAATCCGGCGCGCGAGGAGGACACCTTTTACTCGTACTATGTCACGCTGTATAACGGAGAAATCAAGAAATATGCGGAAGATGTTTTGGAAATTGAGTATACTTCTTGCGACTACTCCCCTATTGAACAGATGATCCATTATGAATTCCAGAATCCGACCTGGTATGCTCAGCGCCTGCGAGTAAGTGAAAATATGCACCTCGTAGATAATTCTATCTACGGGTTTGATGTGATTTCCGGTTGCAGAGTTTTTTTGATGGAGCATCAAATTGCCACGATTGCAAGAGCGTTTGAGACTCGGCCTATACGGTATATGTTGGCCGACGAAGTGGGCTTAGGCAAAACAATCGAAGCTTGTTCAATTATCAAAATCATGAACAGCGAGAACTCTGGTTTGCGCGTATTGTATATTGTTCCTCGCACACTATTGCGTC